>NZ_JBDKSX010000128.1:0-7550 GCF_039680435.1 Mizugakiibacter sp.
GCCAGCTCGTCGCGGCGGCCGCCGGCGTCCAGCGCCGCGATGAGCGTGCGCGTGGACTCGCCGTCGCTGTCCTTGCTGACGCGCAGGTGCGCGTGACCTTGCGCCGCCACCTGCGGCAGATGGGTGACGCACAGTGCCTGGCGCTCGCCGCCGAGCGCGCGCAGTTTCTGCCCGACCACCTCCGCGACCGCGCCGCCGATGCCGGCGTCGACCTCGTCGAACACCATCGTCGCGACCACGTCCAGGCCGAGCGTGGCGACCTCGATGGCGAGGCTGATGCGCGCCAGCTCGCCGCCGGAGGCGACCTTGCGCAGCGCGCGCGGCGGCTGGCCGGGGTTGGCGCTGACCAGGAACTCGCAGCGCTCGCGGCCCTGCGGGTCGGGCGCGGCGCCTTCGGCGGACTCCAGCGCGACCTCGAAGCGACCGCCGGCCATGCCGAGTTCCGACATCAGCGCGCTGACCGCTTTGCCAAGCCGCTCCGCGGCGCTGCTGCGCCCCTTGGACAGCGCCGCCGCCGCCGCCGCATAGGCCTGTTCGCAGCGTGCGCGCTCGGCCTGGAGCTGCTCCAGCGCCGCGCCGGAACCTTCCAGCGTCTCCAGTTCGGCGCGCAGCGCCGCCGCCCTGGCGTGCAGCTCGGGCATGCCGACGCGGTGGCGACGGGCGAGATCGTGCAGGCGGGTGAGATGGGCCTCGACCTCGGCGTAACGATCGGGGTCGAGTTCGAGATCCTGCGCGTAGCGCGCCAGCGCCGCGCCGGCCTCGCCGAGCTGGACGCCGGCGGCGTCCAGCGCTTCGATCACCGGCAGCAGCCGTTCGTCGAGCTCGGCGAGGCGTTCCAGCTCGCCGCGCGCGCGGCCGAGCAGGCGGCGCATCGCGAATTCGCCGTCGCCGTCGACCATCTCGCTCACGCCGGCGCTGCCTTCGACCAGGCGCCCGGCGTTGGCGAGGCGCCGGTGCGCGGCTTCCAGTTCGGCCAGTTCGGCCGGCGGCAGCGCCCAGCGGTCCAGCTCGGCGAGCTCGTGGCGCAGCAGGGCGAGGCGCGCGTCGCGGTCCTCGCCGCCGTTCAGCTTGTGCATGCGCGCGCCCAGTTCGCGCCAGCGCAGCGCCTGCGCGCGCGCCTCGGCGGCGGTCGCGCCGAGCGCGCCGAACGCGTCCAGCAGTTCGAGCTGGTGCGCGCGCGCCAACAGCGCCTGATGCTCGTGCTGGCCGTGGATCTCGACCAGCAGTTCGGCCAGTCCGGCGAGCTGCGCCAGGCTGACCGGGCGGCCGTTGATCCAGGCGCGCGAGCTGCCCTCGCTGCGGATCACGCGGCGCAGCCGGCAGGCGCCGTCGTCGTCGAGCTCCTCGCGCTCGAGCCAGGCGCGCGCGGCGGGCAGGGCGGCGAGGTCGAATTCGGCCGCCAGCTCGGCGCGCTCGCAGCCGGCGCGCACCATGCCGGCGTCGGCGCGCGCGCCGGACAGCAGCAGCAGCGCATCGACCAGCAGCGACTTGCCGGCGCCGGTCTCGCCGGTGACCACGGTCAGACCGGGGCCGAGGGCGATTTCGGCCTCTTCGACCACCGCGAAGTTCTTGACGTAGAGCAGCGCGAGCATGAAGTCCCTGCGGGTGCCCACCTTGCGGGCGCGCGCCATTCTAGCGTTGCCGGCGGCGCCTGCATGCAGCCCTGCGGACCCTGGCCGGACTTGGAATCGACCCGCCCAGGCCTTATTGACCGCATGGCGGGCGCTTGTTAGCGTCGCGTCGGCTCACGCAGCCGCAGGAACCATGACTCTGCTGTCCGGCCACTCCCTCGACCCGCGCGCACGCCAGTTGCTGCGCACCCTGATCGCCCAGTACCTCGTGGAGGGTCAGCCGGTCGGCTCGCGCACCCTGGCGCGCTCCTCCGGCCTGGACGTCAGCCCGGCCACCATCCGCAACGTGATGGCCGATCTCGAGGAGCTCGGCCTGATCGCCTCGCCGCACACCTCCGCCGGGCGCGTGCCGACCGCGCAGGGGCTGCGCGTGTTCGTGGACAGCCTGATCGAGCTCAAGCCATTGGGCCGCGACGAGATGGAGCGTCTCGAACGCGAGTTCTCGCGCGAGTCCGACAATACCCGCGACCTGCTCGGCGGCGTGTCCGCGCTGCTTTCCGCGGTGACCCACTTCGCCGGCGTGGTGACGGTGCCGCGCGGCGACGATTTCCCGCTGCGGCACATCGATTTCGTCGCGTTGGACGCCCAGCGCATCCTGGTAATCCTGGTGTTCGCCGATGGCCAGGTGCAGAACCGCGTGCTGCAGTTGCAGCGCCGGTTGGCGCCGGGCGAACTGGAGCAGGCCGCCAACTACCTCAACGCCCAGTACGCCGGCCTGCGCATCGACGAGATCCGCGCGCGCCTGCTGGGCGAGCTGCGCGCGGCCGGCAGCGAGCTGAACCGGCTGCTCAGCGCGGCGCTGGAAGTGGCCGCCGGCGCGTTCGCGCCGACCGCCGAGGGCGACGTGCTGGTCAGCGGCCAGACCAACCTGATGGGCTATCAGGAACTGTCCGACCTCGATCGGCTGCGCGAGCTGTTCGAGGCGTTCCAGCGCAAGCGCGACCTGCTGGCGCTGCTGGAGAACTGCGCGCGCGCGCCCGGCGTGCGGCTGTTCATCGGCGAGGAATCCGGGTTCGCCGCGCTGGACGGCTGCACCGTGGTGACCGCGTCCTACGGTGCCGGCGGCCGCGTGCTCGGCGCGCTGGGGGTGATCGGGCCGACGCGGATGGCATACGATCGCGTGATCCCGGTGGTGCAGGCCACCGCGCGGCTGCTGACCGACGCCTTGAATCGCGTCGTGCCGACCCAATAACCGCCGCGGAGGCGGGTTTTTCCGCAAGAATCGCGATGCTGCGGCAGGGGCCGCGGGCGTCGTTTTGACCGCAGGGAGTGACGATGGAAGAGAACAAGCCGACCATGCCGCCCGACGCCGACCGCGCATCCGCCGCGGGCGATCAGGTGCTGGCCGACACCGACGCGCTGATGCAGAAGCTCGGCGAGTACGAGGCCAGGCTCGCCGAGATGCGCGACACCGTGCTGCGCGAGCGCGCCGAGATCGAGAACCAGCGCCGCCGCCTGCAGCGCGATCTCGAGCAGGCGCGCCGCTTCGCCAACGAGAAGCTGCTCGCCGAGCTGCTGCCGGTGTGCGACAGCCTCGAACGCGGCCTCGCCGCGCAGGGCGCCGACGCCGCCGCGCTGCACGAGGGCATGGAGCTGACCCTGAAGGCGTTGGTCAAGGTGGCCGAGGGCAACGGCCTGAAGGCGGTCGACCCGGTCGGCCAGGCGTTCGACCCGGAGCTGCACCAGGCGATGAACACGGTGGAAGGCAGCGGGCTCGCGCCGGGCACCGTCGTCGCGGTGTTCCAGAAGGGCTACGTGCTGAACGACCGCTTGCTGCGGCCGGCGCTGGTCGCCGTGGCGAAGGCGCCGGAAGGCGCTTGAGATAAGGGCCCGCGGGCCCCAGTTTGCAGATCATCGCGGCCGCGGGGGCCGCATCGGAATTTCGGAGCGATCCACATGGGCAAGATCATCGGTATCGACCTCGGCACCACGAACTCGTGCGTGGCGATCATGGAAGGTTCGTCGGCGCGCGTCATCGAGAACTCGGAGGGTGATCGCACCACGCCTTCGATCGTCGCGTTCAGCAAGGACGGCGAGGTGCTGGTGGGCGCGCCGGCCAAGCGCCAGGCGGTGACCAATCCGAAGAACACCTTCTACGCGGTGAAGCGCCTGGTCGGCCGCAAGTTCACCGACGCCGAGGTCAGGAAGGACCTCGATCTGGTGCCGTACAAGATCTTCGCCCACGACAACGGCGACGCCTGGGTGGCGACCGCCGACGGCAAGAAGATGGCGCCGCCGGAGATTTCCGCGAAGGTGCTGATGAAGATGAAGAAGACCGCCGAGGACTATCTCGGCGAGGCGGTCACCGAGGCGGTGATCACGGTGCCGGCCTACTTCAACGACTCGCAGCGCCAGGCGACCAAGGACGCCGGCCGCATCGCCGGCCTCGAGGTCAAGCGCATCATCAACGAGCCGACCGCGGCCGCGCTGGCCTACGGCCTCGACAAGAAGGGCGCCGACCGCAAGATCGCCGTGTACGACCTCGGCGGCGGCACCTTCGACGTGTCGATCATCGAGATCGCCGAAGTCGACGGCGAGAAGCAGTTCGAGGTGCTGGCCACCAACGGCGACACCTTCCTCGGCGGCGAGGACTTCGACAAGCGCGTGATCGACTACCTGGTCGAGGAATTCAAGAAGGACCAGGGCGTCGACCTGAAGAACGACCCGCTGGCGCTGCAGCGCCTCAAGGACGCGGCCGAGCGCGCCAAGATCGAGCTGTCCAGCGCGCACCAGACCGAGGTGAACCTGCCGTACGTCACCGCCGACGCCTCCGGCCCGAAGCATCTCAACATCAAGCTGACCCGCGCCAAGCTGGAGGCGCTGGTCGAGGATCTGGTGAAGAAGACCATCGAGCCGTGCCGCATCGCGTTGAACGACGCCGGCCTGCGCGTTTCCGACGTCGACGAGGTGATCCTGGTCGGCGGCATGACGCGCATGCCGAAGGTGCAGGAAGCGGTCAAGGACTTCTTCGGCAAGGAGCCGCGCAAGGACGTCAACCCCGACGAGGCCGTCGCCATCGGCGCGGCGGTGCAGGGCGCGGTGCTGGCCGGCGACGTCAAGGACGTGCTGCTGCTCGACGTCACCCCGCTGTCGCTGGGCATCGAGAGGCTGGGCGGCGTGTTCACGAAGATCATCGAGAAGAACACGACGATCCCGACGCGCGCCTCGCAGGTGTTCTCCACCGCCGACGACAACCAGACCGCGGTCACCGTGCACGTGCTGCAGGGCGAGCGCGAACAGGCGCGCTTCAACAAGTCGCTGGCCAAGTTCGACCTGGCCGGCATCGACCCGGCGCCGCGCGGCATGCCGCAGGTCGAGGTCAGCTTCGACATCGACGCCAACGGCATCCTGCACGTTTCCGCCAAGGACAAGAAGACCGGCAAGGAGCAGAAGGTCGAGATCAAGGCCGGTTCCGGCCTGACCGAGGAAGAGAAGGAGCGGATGATCCGCGATGCCGAGGCGCATCGCGAGGAGGATCTCAAGTTCCACGAGCTGATCGGCGCGCGCAACAAGGCCGACGCCACCGTGCACGCCGCGCGCAGCGCGCTGAAGGAGCACGGCGGCAAGGTGCCGGCCGACCAGATCGGTCGCGTCGAGGAAGCGCTGGCCGATCTCGAAAAGGTGATGAAGGGCGACGACAAGGCGGCCATCGAAGCCAAGACCGCCAATCTGGAGCAGGTCGCGCAGTCGCTGTTCGCGGCGGCGTCGGCCGGCTTCCAGGGTGGCGCGGAGGCGGAAGCCGGCGCCGGCCCGTCCAAGGCCGACGACGTGGTCGACGCCGAGTTCACCGAAGTCAAGGACGACAAGAAGTAATCAGGAATGGAGGGGGGAGTGGGAAGTTAGGGAGTAGGCTTGGCGATTTGGCCGGTTGGCCCGATCTTCCCGAGCCACGATCCTCGCGCCGTACCCACCCCCCATTTCCAACCTCCGACTCCCATCTTCCATGACCAAGCGCTGCTACTACGAAGTCCTGGGCGTCGAGCGTTCCGCCACCGAGGACGAACTGAAGAAGGCGTATCGTCGCCTGACCATGAAGTTCCATCCGGACCGCAATCCGGACGATCCGCAGGCCAAGGAAAAGTTCGTCGAGGTCAAGCAGGCCTACGAGATCCTGGCCGACGCGCAGAAGCGCACCCTGTACGACCGCCACGGCCACGCCGCGTTCGAGCACGGCGCCGGCAATGGCGCGGCCGGCTTCGGCGACGTCGGCGACATTTTCGGCGACATCTTCTCCGACATCTTCGGCATGGGCGGCGGCGGCCGTCGCCGCGCCGCGCGCGGCGCCGACCTGCGCTACGTGCTGGACCTCGACCTCGAAGAGGCGGTCGCCGGCATCGAGAAGCAGATCGAGGTGCCGACGCTGGTCGGCTGCCACCACTGCAACGGCACCGGCTCGGCCGACGGCAAGACCGCGGCCTGTCCGACCTGCCGCGGCCATGGCCGCGTGCGCATGCAGAACGGCATCTTCTCCGTGCAGCAGACCTGTCCGCACTGCGGCGGCGCCGGCCGCGTGATCGAGACGCCGTGCCGCGAATGCGAAGGCGAGGGCCGCCTGCACGACGAGCGCACGCTGTCGGTGCGCATCCCCGCCGGCGTCGACACCGGCGACCGCATCCGCCTGAACGGCCAGGGCGAGGCCGGTCCCGCGGGCGCGGCACCCGGCGACCTGTACGTCGAGGTGCGCGTACGCCCGCACGCGATCTTCCAGCGCGAAGGCGACGATCTCTACTGCGAGGTGCCGATCCGCTTCGCCCAGGCGGCGCTGGGTGCCGAACTCTGCGTGCCGACGCTGGACGGCGAAACCAAGATCACCGTGCCGCCCGAGACGCAGACCGGCCAGATGTTCCGCCTGCGCGGCAAGGGCGTGCGCTCGGTGCGCAGCGGCCGCACCGGCGACCTGCTGTGCCGCGTGGCGGTGGAGACGCCGGTGCGCCTCACCCGCAAGCAGCGCGAGCTGCTGGAGCAATTCGAGGCGACGTTCGCCGATGCCGAGGAGTGCGCGGCGCATACGCCGCGCGCCAGCTCGTGGCTGGACGGCGTCAGGCAGTTCTGGGCGCGGATGACGGCGTAGGCCGGAAACCGGAAGCCGGGGCGGCATCGCATGATGTCGTTCCCGCGCGAGCCGGAATCCGGCTCGCGATGCCGAGCGCCCGCGGGCAAGGGCGGTGCGTTTTCGTCCATGCGGGAATGGCGGCTTGTCGGCGCCTGGCGTTTCCCGTCGCTCGCCGGGGGGGTCTCCGCGCCGCGCTCACGTCCCGCGCTTCCGGACCCGGCCCCCTCGGCAAGCGCGGCCGCTCGCGCTACGCTCGGCGTTTCCGCACAGGAGTTCTCGCGTCATGACGCTACCCGTCCGCATCGCCGTCAACGGCGCCACCGGGCGCATGGGCCGTGCGGTGCTGGATCTGGCCCGCGCCGATGCGCGCTTCGCGCTGCGCGCGGCGGTGATCGCCGCGGGCGCCGAGCAGGTCGGCGCGCCGGTCGCCGGCGTCGACGCGCCGGGTGCGCTGCGCTATGCCGCCGGCTGGGGCGAGGCGCCGGGCCTGGACGTGGTGGTCGACTTCAGCACGCCGGCGGGTCTCGCCGCGGCGCTGGACCACTGCGAGGCTCACGGGGTCGCCCTGGTGGCCGGCACCACCGGGCTGGACGCGGCGCTGGAGCGGCGCCTGCAGCAGGCGGGCGCGCGCATCGCGGTGGTGCACGCAGCCAATTTCAGCCTCGGCGTCGCGGTGCTGACCCGTGCGCTGCGCGAGGCCGCGGCCGCGCTGCCGGGCTGGGATCTCGAAATCATCGAGGCGCACCACAACCGCAAGGAAGACGCGCCCTCCGGCACCGCGCTGGCGCTCGGCCGCGCGGCCGCCGCGGGGCGCGGCATGACGCTCGAGGCGGAGGCGGTGGTTGCGCGCGAGGGCCGGCCCGGCG
>NZ_JBDKSX010000129.1:0-3804 GCF_039680435.1 Mizugakiibacter sp.
TGCGCCTTGGCAACATCCACGCCCACCCAGTTCTCAACCTCTTGCATCATCGTCATGCTCCTGATACCCGGCCTTGCGGAAGCGGGCTTCGAGCCCTGGCAACTGTTCGGGTTGTTGGAGGAATAAATCCCCGCCCGACCCTGGCTCTCCCACGATCTCGCAATCTGAGGGCAATCGGTCTGGACGGGGTAGAGCTAACTTACAAGGGGCAGGTGAGGGTGGCGGCGCCGCAAGACGCCTGATGGAACGTGTGTCGCAGCTCCCCTTGTTCCGCTCGCTGCCGCGAGCGGGTGACTTTCTCTTGCTTGTCCAAGAGAAAGTCACCAAAGAGAAGGACACCCCACGGGCGCGCCCACCGGGCATCCTGCCCTCCGGGTTCGCGAGAGCGCTACGGGGGTTCGCCGACAGGGCTCCTGCCCTGACGGCGAACTGGCCCGCATCCATGCGGGCCACCCTGCGGGCCTGATCCTCCGCGCTCTCGCCGCGCCCGAGGGGACGCGTCAGGCCGCCATCCTGGCGGCCCCAGGCGTGATGCCGGAGCTGTGCGAACAGTTAGGATGCGCGCCATGCTCTATCTCGCCTCGCAATCCCCCCGCCGTCGCCAGTTGCTCGAGCAGATCGGCGTGCATTTCGAAGTGGTCGAAGTCGACGTCGTCGAGGCGCGCGCGCCGGGCGAGGCGGCGCAGGCCTACGTGGAGCGCGTGGCGCGCGACAAGGCGCGGGCCGGGCTGCAACGCGTGGACGGCCAGCGCGGGGCGGCGGTGCTCGGCGCCGACACCGAGGTGGTGCTGGACGACGCGGTGTTCGGCAAGCCGGCCGACGCGGCGGATGCGGCGGCGATGCTGCGGCGCCTGGCCGGGCGCACGCATCGGGTGATCTCCGCGGTGTGCGTCGTCGACGGCGCGCGCGAGGCGTGCGCCGTCAGCCTGTCGGAAGTGACCTTCGCGCCGCTGGACGAGGCCGCGATCGCCGCCTACGTCGCCACCGGCGAGCCGTTCGGCAAGGCCGGCGCGTACGCGATCCAGGGCCGCGCCGCGGCGTTCGTCGCGCACCTCGCCGGCAGCTACTCGGGCGTGATGGGACTGCCGCTGTTCGAAACCGGGCGCCTGCTGCGCCAATTCGGCATGGCGTTCTGACGCGCGTCGCGCGGCCTTTCCTGTACCGCAAGGTTCATTCTGAACCTGCGCCCGCGGCGGCGGTCACAGCCCGCACTTCCCGCGGACGGATCGCGACATGACGCATCGACAGGCTGGACGCGCACCGGCTATAAAGCCGGATGGTGGAGGGACGGGCCCGGTGAGCGAAGAGATCCTGATCAACGTCACCCCGCGCGAAACGCGCGTGGCGGTGATCGAGAACGGCATGCTGCAGGAAGTGCACGTCGAGCGTGCGCAGAAGCGCGGCTATGTCGGCAACATCTACAAGGGCCGCGTGCAGCGCGTGATGCCCGGCATGCAGGCGGCGTTCGTCGAATGCGGGCTGGAACGCGCCGCGTTCCTGCACGCCTCCGACATCGTGCGCCCGGCGCCGGCGATCCCGGTCGCGGGCGCCGAGAGCAACGGCCACGCGCCGACGCCGCCGATCGGCGAGCTGGTGCACGAGGGCCAGGAAATCGTCGTGCAGGTGATCAAGGACCCGATCGGCTCCAAGGGCGCGCGGCTGTCCACGCACCTGTCGATCCCGTCGCGCTACCTGGTGCTGCTGCCGTACTCGCACATGCTTGGCGTGTCCGCGCGCATCGAGGACGAGGCCGAGCGCCAGCGCCTGAAGGAGCAGGTCGCCGCGCTGGCCGGCGAGAACCCGCTCGGCTACATCGTGCGCACCAACGCCGAGGGGCAGTCGCAGGAGGCGCTTGCCTTCGACGTGACCTATCTCGGCAAGGTCTGGCGCGTGGTGCAGGAGAACATCGCCAGGACGGGGGTCGGCGAGCGCGTCTACGAGGAACTGTCGCTGCCGCTGCGCGCGCTGCGCGACGCGCTGCACGAGGGCGTCGAGAAGGTGCGCGTGGACTCGCGCGAGACCTGGGAGAAGGTCGTCAAGTTCGTCAACAAGTTCATGCCGCAGCTCGCCGACCGCGTCGAGCACTATCCGGGCGAGCGGCCGATCTTCGATCTGTACGGCGCCGAGGACGAGATTCAGCGCGCGCTCAACAAGGAAGTGCCATTGAAGTCGGGCGGCTACCTGGTCGTCGACCAGACCGAAGCGATGACCACCATCGACGTCAACACCGGCGGCTTCCTCGGTACGCGCAACCTCGAGGAAACGGTATACCGCACCAACCTGGAGGCGGCGCAGGCGGCGGCGCGCCAGCTCAGGCTGCGCAACCTCGGCGGCATCATCATCATCGACTTCATCGACATGACCGACGCCGAGCACCAGCAGCAGGTGCTGCGCCAGCTGGAGAAGGCGCTGGCGCGCGACCACGCCAAGACCACGGTGTACCCGATGTCGCCGCTGGGGCTGGTGGAGATGACGCGCAAGCGCACCACCGAGAGCCTGGAGCGCCAACTGTGCGAGCCGTGCCCCGCATGCAGCGGACGCGGCACGCTGAAGACCGCCGAGACCGTGACCTACGAGATCTTCCGCGAGATCACCCGCGCGGTGCGCCAATTCGAGGCGGAAAAGCTGCTGGTGCTGGCCAGTGCCAAGGTGGTCAACCGCATCCTCGAGGAGGAATCCGCTGGAGTCGCGGAACTCGAGGAATTCATCGGCAAGACCATCCGCTTCCAGGCCGAAGAGCATTACTCGCAGGAACAGTACGATGTCGTGCTGCTCTGACCGCCGGCGCGGGGTCGCGGTACGGGGACGCGCTTGAACCGCTGGCGCCGCGTGCGCTTCGTGGCCGGCGCGCTGGCCGCCGCGGCGCTGGTCGCGGCGGCGGTGGCGATGGGGCTGGCGCAACTGCTGCTGCCGCTGGCCGCGCACTATCCGCAGCGCATCGCCGCGCTGCTGAGCAGCCGACTGCACCGGCCGGTGTCGTTCCAGGACATCCGCGGCGAGTGGCAGCCGTCCGGGCCGCTGTTCGCGGTGTCGCGGCTGACCCTCGGCGCCGGCCCCGACGGCGCCGCGATCACCCTGCCGGAAGCGCAGCTGAAATTCGACTTCGGCGCCTGGCTGAAGCCGCACAAGCGCTGGATCGAGCTGCGCCTGTCCGGGCTGGACCTGGAGCTGGTGCGTGACGCGCAGGGCGCCTGGCACGTGGCCGGCTTCGGCGGCGGCGAGGAAGCGCCGGGCGCGCGCAGCTCGCTGGCCGCGCTGCCGGCCGACGTGCTGGTGCGCAACCTCAGCCTGACCCTGGCGGACCAGAAGGCCGGCGCGCGCTACGTGTTCCTGGCCGACGTGCTGCGCCTGACCAATGCCGGCGGCGACGTGCGCGCGGCCGGCCTCCTGCACCGCAGCGGCGCCGCCGGCAACCTGCGCTTCGCCGCGCGCATGCGGCCGGACATGCGCGGCGGCGAACTCTATGCGGGCGGCACCGACGTCGATCTCGCCGCGCTGCTGGGCGGCATCGACCTGCGCGGCTACGCCGTCAGGAGCGGCCGCGGCCAGCTCGAAACCTGGACGGACTGGCGCGACGGCCGCGTGTTCCGCGCCAGCGCGCGCCTCGATCTCGCCGCACTCGACCTCGTCGGCCCCGAAGGACGCCAGGCGCGGCTCGCGTCGCTGCGCGGCAGCGTCGGCGCGGAGCGCGTGGCGCAGGGCTGGCGCATCGCCTACGCGGCGCCCGCTGCGCGCGGCGCCGAGGGCGGCGTGGCCGCGCTCGTGCTCGGCGACGGCGCGCCGCGGCGCCTTGCCCTGGACGCG
>NZ_JBDKSX010000130.1:0-15320 GCF_039680435.1 Mizugakiibacter sp.
CCATCCGCGGATCGAACCCCGCCCTGCGCTGGCCCGGCCGCGGCGCCGTCAGCGCCGCCCGCGCGGCCGCGGCGGCAGCGTGCGCAGGTAGGCCCACCGCGCCGCCATCTCGGTGTCGTTCATCTGCGCCAGGTTGCGCCACGGCATGAACGGGTCGAGCGCCGTGCCGTCCGGACGCTTGCCGGTGCGCAGCGTGTGCACGAAATCCGCTTCGCTCCACTTGCCGAGCCCGGTGGCCGGGTCCGGCGTCAAATTAGCGGCCTTGGGGAAGCTCGGCGGCAGGCCGGGGATGGCGCCGCCGGAGAAGTGCTCGCCGTGGCAGCCGACGCAGGCGCCGGCGAGGTAGCGGCCGTAGTCGGCGGTGGGCGTCGCGGCGACCGCCGCTTCGTGCGGTGCGTGCTGGTCGATCAGGCGCGCCTCCAGCAGGTTCGGCATGCGCCCGAACGCGAACAGCGCGCGCCCGACCGGGCCGACACGCGGCGGCGGCATCTCGCGGTCCACCGGCGGCACCTGCCGTGCCCAGGCGATCAGCGCGGCGGTGTCGGCATCGCTGAGGTTGGCGAAATCGCGTGCCGGCATGAACAGCAGCGGGCGGCCGTCCGGCGCGACGCCGTGGCGGATCGCGCGCTCCCAGTCGGCGACGCTCAGCGTCGCGCCGAGACCGCCGTGGCCGCGGGTCAGGTTGGGCGCGGCCAGGCGGCCGATCGGCGGCACGTCCATCTCGACGTGGCCGGCGAGATCGGGCGCGTGGCAGATGCGGCAGCCGCGCATGATGGCGACGCGCTCGCCGTGCGCCAGGCTGGCCGCGTCGGTGGGCAGGGCGAGCGGCGGTTCGTCGATGGCGTAGTGCTGGCCGAGCGCGGCGGCGCTGCGGATCCAGACGAATGCCACCAAGGCGGCGACGACGACGAGCAGGGCGGCCAGCGCCCGCAGCAGCCAGCGTTTCATGACGTGCCCCTCCCGCGCTCCCCGCGCGGCGCCAAGGTATAAGCTGGCGGGCGGGCGCCGTCCAGTGCCGCCGTGCCGGCTGGGCCGGGCTTGCGCGGATGTGCGACTATCTGGCGGATTCCCGCGCGGGCGCGCGTCCGCGCCGGCCGTGCGGCTTCGGCTGCGCAAGCCGCGCTGCCTCCCGTTTGCATGCCGCGACAGGTACCCCCGATGCCCTTCGACCTGCCACCGATGACGCGCGCGCTGCTGATCGCGAACATCG
This sequence comes from Mizugakiibacter sp., assembly GCF_039680435.1. Lineage (NCBI taxonomy): Bacteria > Pseudomonadati > Pseudomonadota > Gammaproteobacteria > Lysobacterales > Rhodanobacteraceae > Mizugakiibacter > Mizugakiibacter sp. The sequence goes on from NZ_JBDKSX010000130.1 coordinate 1,211, forward strand.
CCGTCTACCTGCTGCAGATGTTCGCCGGCCAGATCCTGGTGGTGCACTTCGCGCTGTGGCCGCTCGGCCCCGACCAGGTCGCCGGCTTCGCCGCCGACGGCACGCCGGTCATGGTCGGTTTCCGCGCCTGGCAACTGCTGACCTACGCGTTCATGCACGGCGGGCTGCCGCACCTGTTCTTCAACATGCTCGCGCTGTTCATGTTCGGCGGGCAGATCGAGCGGCTGTTCGGCGAGCGCAATTTCCTCGTCTACTACTTCGTCTGCGTGGTGATGGCGGCGGTGGCGCAGCTCGCCGTGGTGCACTGGTTCACCGGCGGCTATTACCCGACGCTGGGCGCCTCCGGCGGCATCTTCGGCCTGCTGCTGGCGTTCGGCATGATGTATCCGCAGGCGCGCATCATCTCGCTGTACATGCCGATCCCGTTGCCGGCGTGGATCGTGGTGATCGGCTACATGGCGCTGGAGCTGTTCCTCGGCGTCACCGGCACGCAGGCCGGCGTGGCGCACTTCGCCCATCTCGGCGGCGCGCTGGGCGGCTTCGTGCTGATCCAGTACTGGCGCGGGCGCCTGCCGATCAAGCCGAAACGCATCCTGATGCGCTGAGCGCTACACCTCGAGCGTCATGCCCGGCTGGCTAAGCGCGGGCGTGATGCCGTAGCGCTCGCGCAGCTTCTCCGCCAGCGCGTTGCGCGCGGGGTTCTCGCCGTGCACCAGGCACAGCGCGGGGCGGCCATCGAAACCGCCGTACCAGTCGAGCAGGCCGGCCTGGTCGATGTGCGCGGAGAGGCCGCCGATGGTGTGGCGCATCGCCTCCACGCGGATCTCCTCGCCGAACAGGTGCACCGTCTCGGCGCCGTCGACCAGGCGCCGGCCCAGCGTGCCGGCGGCCTGGTAGCCGACGAAGATCACGTGCGCGTTGCGCTTGCCGAGGTTGTAGAACAGGTGGTGGCGGATGCGGCCGCCGTTGCACATGCCGGAGCCGGCGATGATGATCGCGCCGCTGCTCACGCGGTTGATCGCCTTCGACTGCGCGGTATCCACGGTGAGATGCAGATTGGGCAGGCGGAACGGCTTCAGCTTGCCGCTCCACAGGCGCTTGGCGGCCTCGTCGAACAGCGTGTCGAAGCGCTCGTACACGCCGATCACCTTGGCCGCCATCGGGCTGTCCAGGAAGATGTGGAACTGCGCCAGCCCCCACTCCTCGTAGTAGCGCGCGAACCAGTACAGCAGCTCCTGCGTGCGGCCGACCGCGAACGCCGGGATCAGCACGTTGCCGCCGCCGGCGCGCGCGTGGCGGAACACTTCGCCCAGTTCGGCCACCGTCTCCGCGCGCGAGCGGTGGTTGCGGTCGCCGTAGGTCGCTTCCATCAGCACCAGGTCGGCCTGCGCGATGCGCGTGGGGTCGCGCATGATCGGCGCGCCGCGCATGCCGAGGTCGCCGGAGTACACCAGCTTGCGCGTGCGCCCGCCCTCGTCCGCGGCCAGCTCGACGATCGAGGAGCCGAGGATGTGGCCGGCGTCCTGCAGGGTCAGGCGCACGCCGGGCAGGATCTCGCGCGCCGCGGCGTAGGGCAGGGGGCGCAGCAGGTGCAGCGCATGGCGCACGTCGTCGAGGTCGTACAGCGGTTCGGCGTGCGGCTGGCCGTGGTGCCGCGCCCATTCGGCGTCGTGCGCGGCCAGCGAGGCGGAATCCTCCAGCATCACCGGCGCCAACGCGGCGGTGGCCTCGTGCACGTAGATCGGACCGGCGTAGCCGCGCTTCACCAGCAGCGGCAGGCGGCCGAGGTGGTCGATGTGCGCGTGGCTCAGCACCACCGCGTCGATCGCGCCGACGTCGAAGGAGAACGGCGCGCGGTTGCGATGGTCCTCGTCGGGCTCGCCCTGGATCATGCCGCAGTCGAGCAGCACGCGTTTGCCGTTGGCGTGCACGAGGTGACAGGAACCGGTGACCTCGCCGCCCGCCGCACCGTGGAATTCGACTCGCATCGGATCGCTCCCGTGGATGCCGCCGGCATTATGCCGCGCTGGCGTTGGTGCGCACTTGCGGCAAGAATGCACGGATGGCCCCCGTGCCGCTCCGCTGTTTCCTCGCGCTGGACCCCGACGCCGCCACGCTGGACGCGCTCGCCGCGCTGCAGTCGCGCCTGCGCGGCGGGCAGCGCGCGCAGGCGGGCGTGCGCTGGACCGCGCCCGCGCAGCAGCACTTGACCGTGCGCTTCTTCGGCGCTACCCGCGCCGCGCAGGCCGAAAGCCTCGGCGCCGCGCTGCCCGGGCTGGCGATCGCGGCGCCGACCCTGGCCGGCTGCGGCCTGGGGCTGTGGCCGGACGCGCGCCGGCCGCGCGTGCTGGTGCTGCAACTGGCGATGCCGCCGGCGCTGCGCAGCCTGGCCGAGCGCGCCGAGGCGCTGGCGCGCGCGCACGAATTCAGCGCCGAACGTCGCGCGTTCCGCGCCCACGTCACCCTGGCGCGGCTGACGCCGGAGGCGGCGTGGCCGGCGCCGAACCCCGAAGCGGCGCTGCCCGCCTGCCGATTCGACGCGCTGACCCTGTACGCCAGCAGCCCCGACGCGAACGGGTCGCGCTACACCGTGCTGCATCGCGTGCTGCTGGCAACGGCGGCCGGCTCCGGCCCCTGACCTTCGACACTGTAAGCTTGCCGGCCGGGCGCTTAGGTTCGCGGGACGGATGCGTGCGTATGCCGTCTCCCCCGTGCCACGACCCGTTCTGGTTCCCGCCCCGCGGGTCCGACCATTTCACGAGGAAGCTCGCATGAAACTTTCCGCAATGAAGCCGCTTGCGCTGGCGATGGGGCTGGCGCTCGGCCTGGCCGGTTGCGCCACGCAGACACCATCCAAGGGCGCCGCGAAGATGGCGGCCGCCGCCGTGCCGGCCGCGCCCAAGGTGTTCGACGTGAGCGAGCTGGGCGATCCGGCCAGCGCCTGCACCGACTTCAACACCTTCGTCAACGCCAAGTGGGTGGCGGCCAATCCGATTCCGGCCGACCGCGTGCGCTGGGGCGCGTTCGACGCGCTGCAGGAGAAGAGCCTCGACACGCAGCATGCCATCGTCGAGGACGCGGCGAAGAACGCCGCCGGCGCGCAGGCGGGCTCGATCGAGCAGAAGATCGGCTGGTTCTACGCCGCCGGCATGGACGAGGCCGCGGTGAACAAGGCGGGCTTCGATCCGATCAAGCCGGAACTGGCGAAGATCGACGCGCTGAAGTCGCGCAAGGACGTCGTCGCCTACCTCAACGACAGCTTCGCGCGCGGCCAGGGCGGCCTGTTCCAGTTCGGCTCCGGTGCCGACTTCAAGAACTCCTCGATGCAGATCGCCTACGCCTACCAGGGCGGCCTCGGCCTGCCGACCAAGGACTACTACTTGAAGAAGGACTACGCCAAGCTGCGCACGCAGTACGTCGCGCACATCGCGAAGATGCTTGAGCTGGCCGGCACGCCGGCCGCCGATGCGGCAAAGCAGGCGAAGGCCGTGATGGCGTTCGAAACGCGCCTCGCCAAGGCGTCGCTGGCGCCGGTCGAGCTGCGCAAGCCGGAGAACCAGTACCACTTTGTCAGCTTCGCCCGGGCCGACAAGCTGACCCCGGGCTTCTCCTGGCAGCAGTTCTTCGCCGCGCAGGGGCTCGACGTCAAGGACGGCTTCTCGCTGTCGCAGCCGGCGTTCTTCGGCGAGGTCGGCAAATTGCTGAAGACGGCGCCGGCATCGCAGTGGCGCGCCTACCTGCGCTACCACGCCATCGAGGGCGCGGCGCCGTACCTGTCCGATCCGTTCGTGCAGGAGAACTTCGCGTTCTATTCGCAGACCCTGCAGGGCCAGAAGGAAATCAAGCCGCGCTGGAAGCGCGTGCTCGGCGCCACCAACGAGGGCATGGGCATGGCGCTCGGCGAGCTCTACGTCGCCAAGACCTTCCCGCCGGAGGCCAAGCAGCAGGCGCTGGTGCTGGTCAACAACCTGCGCGACGCGCTGAAGGCGCGCATCGAGAAACTCGACTGGATGGGCGACGCGACCAAGCAGAAGGCGCTGGAGAAGTGGAGCACCTTCCTGCCGAAGATCGGCTATCCGGACAAGTGGCGCGACTGGTCGGGCCTGACGGTCACGCCGGACAACTACTACGCCAATGCGATGGCGGCGGCCAGGTTCAACCACGACTACGACCTGTCGAAGGTCGGCAAGCCGACCGATCGCCTCGAATGGGGCATGACGCCGCAGACGGTCAACGCCTACTACAACCCGACCGACAACACGGTGAACTTCCCGGCCGCGATCCTGCAGCCGCCGTTCTTCGACCCGCACGCCGACGACGCCATCAACTACGGCGGCATCGGCGCGGTGATCGGCCATGAGATGACCCACGGCTACGACGACGAGGGCAGCCAGTTCGACGCCAAGGGCAACAACGCCAACTGGTGGACCAAGGACGACCGCGCCAAGTTCGACGCGCGCACGCACCGGTTGGTCGAGCAGTTCAACGGCTACGCGCCGCTGGCCGACAAGCCCGACCTGCACGTCAACGGCCAGTTGACGCTGGGCGAGAACATCGCCGACCTGGGTGGCCTGAACGTCGCCCACGACGCGCTGCAGATGGCGCTGGCGAACAAGCCGCAGGAGGCCGCGGAGAAGATCGACGGCTACACGCAGGACCAGCGCTTCTTCCTCAACTGGGCGCGCGTGTGGCGCGGCGACATCCGCGAGCAGGCGCAGATCGTGCGCCTCAACGCCGATCCGCACGCCCCGGCCAAGTTCCGCGCGATCGGCGCGCCGTCCAACATGCCCGCCTTCGCCGAGGCGTTCCAGTGCAAGGCCGGCCAGCCGATGGTGCGGCCGGACGACACGCAGGTGAAGATCTGGTAACGCCGCGGCGGCGTTGTTTCGCAGAGACGGAGGGCGCCGCGCGAGCGGCGCCCTTTTTTCTCTCTGCGATCTGGCCCGCCTTGACCTGGCGTCATCGCGATGCCGGCACGTGTACGCTTCAATCGCCGCACCGCGCATTGTGGTAGGGATTGCACAGTTCCGGCTGAGCATGACCCGCGAACGTTCCGCGCCTTGGCAAGATGCGTGATTCAAACGGCGACAAGTGAACCCGGCACCGTTTTTGTACGATTTTGGTAGATTGAAAAAGTAAGTTTATGAACCTGATGCCATTGTGTCGTTCGGCTCGCCACGAAATTACAGTGTGAGGAAGGGAAGCGATCAGACTATGAAACGACTCAAACTCAGCGCGCGCAGTTGGCCGATTTTTTACTCGACAGGCTTCGCTGTCTTGATCTTGGTGTCGTTGGCTGCAGGCATCATGCTGACCTTCTTGTTGTCAGGATTACTTGTCATTCCTGCCGCGAAGATGTTGAACCTCGCAGGCACTGCCTATGGGCTTATCGGCGTAGTAGTGCTCTCTGAAGCAGTTGTTCGCAGTGATCGAATCAAGCGTTTTATGGTCATTTGGGTGGGTGCAGCATTGCTTTGGGCGCACACTGGGCTTGCGCTGGGTGCTTGTATCGGTGCTGTCATCGTATTCTTCTCCGGGCGCCCATCGGCATATGCTGCTTATGGATTCGCGCTCAGCCTGTTCAGCTACGTCGTGCTAATCGGTGGCGTAGTCGACGCTACGGTTACCTATCCACGCTCAGTTCGACTCCAAGAACTGACACCTAGACATCAGCGTCTCGGGCTGATCGTGCTTGTCACCGGATTGGCACTTCAGCTCGCCGCCGCGATCATAGAATTCTGAATAGCGGTGCCAGGCTCATCTGGCACCAAAACGGTACCGGACTCACTTACACCTATTTAAATCGGCGCAGTCACGTTCCATCCGCCATCAGCGCACGCGCCCACCGGTGTACGGATTCCAGCCTAGCGCAGCCAACGCCGCCCACGCGGTCGCGCCGAGGTGCGGCCAGTGGTAGTAGCGGAAGTCGTCGGTGCTGCTCGTCGGCGTGAGCGCCAGCCCGGTGCTGAGGCGCGCTTGCGGCGTGGCGTAGAGCAGGCCGCCGGGGCTGATGTCGTCGGCGAGGCCGCGCAGCAGGCGTAGCGCGTCGTCGCGACGACCCACCACGCGATAGGCGAGCGCGCCCTGCGCGGTGCCTTCCACCCACACGCCGTCGCGGTCTTCGCTGAAGTCGAAGCCGGCAGCGACGCCGTGCACGCGCTCGGCGTAGGCGAGCGCGCGGCGCCATGCCGGCGGCGCATCCGGCAGCAGCAGGGCCCAGAACTGCGCGTCCAGCGCGGAGGTCGAACGGTTGGGCGTGATGCCATCGGGCGCGGTACCGGTGAGGAAGTGGCCGCTGGCGGCGTCCCATTGCGCATCGACGAAGGCGCGTGCGGCGCGCGCCTGCGCGTCCCAATGGCCGGCCGGATCGCGCCGCGCCAGCCGGGTGAACGCGGCGGCGAGGTCGAGGTTGTGTTCGGTCGACTTCCAGGTGAGCGCCTGCGGATGGTCGTCGAAGCCGTAGACGCCGCCGCCGAAGCCGCCGGCGCCGGTCGCACTGCGCGCGTTCGCGACCACCCACGCGCCCAGCCGGCGCGCGCCGCCGGTCCAGCGCGCGTCGCCGTCGTGCTCGGCCACGGTCAGCAGCGCCAGCATGGTCCAGGCGACGTTGCCGGTGGCGGTGCCCATCTGGTAGCCGTCTTCCAGCCAACGCCGCTGCGCCGCGTCCCACCAGCCGTTCGGCAGCGGCGCGCCGTCGACCGTGCCGGCACGGTAGGCGTTGCGCAGGCGGGAATCGCCGCGTGCGGCCGCGGCGAGCGCGGCGCCGATGCGTTCGGCCTGCGCCGGCCGCCCGCAGGCGACCAGCGCGATCGTCGCCAGCGCGTTGTCGTAGGTGAACGCGGCGGTGGCGAGCGCCGGCTCGCGCGACGGCCCCTTGCCGCTCTCGTCGTCGTAGCTGCGCAGCAGCAGCGGGCCGCGGCCCGGCACCGCGTCGACGCGCGCGGCGAGGGCGTCGCAGGCGCGTGTGGCGAGGGTTTGCGCGGGCGCGGCGGCCGGGGCGGCAGCTTCGGTGGCGAAGGTCGCCGCGGCCAGCAGCAGCGCCAGCGTCAGGCGAAGCATCCGGGGCATCGTCGGCGTGTCATCGGACCGGAGCACAAGCGTAGCGCAGCCCGGCACGGCGCTTGCTCGCTTTGCGCGCTTTTGCCGGCCAGCGGATAATCCGCGGCCCGCCTCACTCGCCGCGCTCGATGAACTTCGTCCCCGGACAACGCTGGATCTCCAACGCCGAGCCCGAGCTTGGCCTCGGCACCGTGCTGCGCGTCGAAGGCCGCGGCGTGCAGGTGTTGTTCGCCAAGTCCGGCGTGCTGCGGCAGTACGCCGCGCAGAGCGCACCGCTGGTGCGCGCGGAATTCCGCGTCGGCCAGCGCATCGCCGGCAAGGGGCTGTCGTTCCTGGTCGAGCGCGTGGAGATGCGCGACGGCCTGCTGGTCTACAACGGCGAAGGCCGCGAACTGGGCGAAGGCCAGCTCGACGACGAGCAGGCGGTGTCGCAGGCCGACGATCGCCTGATCTCCGGCCGCGTCGACCGTCCCGACCAGTTCGACTTCCGCGTGCAGGCGCTGGCGCGCCGCGCCGAGGCGCAGCGCTCGCCCGGCTGGGGCATCGGCAGCGCGCGCGTGGACCTGATCCCGCACCAATTGCGCGTGACCGAGGTCGCCGCGACGCGCCGCCCGCCGCGCGTGCTGCTGGCCGACGAGGTCGGCCTCGGCAAGACCATCGAGGCCGGCCTGCTGATCGCGCGCCTGCTCGCCGCCGGCCGCGCCGAGCGCGTGCTGGTGCTGCTGCCGGAGACGCTGGTGACGCAGTGGTTCGTCGAACTGCTGCGCCGCTTCAACCTGCAGTTCGCGATCTTCGACGAGGAGCGCTGCGAGTCGATCGAGGTCGCCGACTCGGGCCGCAATCCGTTCGAGGACGAGCAACTGGTGATCGCCGATTTCGCTTTCCTCGGCGCGTCGCCGCGGCGCGCCGAGCAGGCGCTCGACGCACGCTGGGATCTGCTGGTGGTCGACGAGGCGCACCATCTCGCCTGGACGCCGCAGGGCGCCAGCCCGCAGTACGCGCTGGTCGAGCGCCTCGCCGCGGCCACGCCCGGCGTGGTGCTGCTGACCGCGACCCCGGAGCAGCTCGGCCGCAGCGGCCACTTCGCGCGCCTGCGCCTGCTCGATCCGGCGCGCTACCGCGATCTGGACGCCTACCTCGCCGAAGCCGACGGCTACCTCGCGCTGTCGCGTATCGCCGAGAAGCTCGGCGACGGCGCCGCGCTGGACGCGGCCGAGCACGACGCGCTCGCCGCGCACTTCGCCGGCGACGCGGCGCTGCTCGAAACGCTTGCCGCCTATCCGCAGGCCGCCGGCAGCGCCGAAGCGCTGACCGACGCGCTGATCGACCGCCACGGCACCGGCCGCGCGATGTTCCGCAACCGGCGCGCCGTGGTCGGCGGCTTCCCGAAGCGCGTGCCGGCGCTGGACGTGCTCGACGGCAGCGCGCTCGGCGAGGACCAGCGCCAGCAGTTGCTCGGCGAATTCCACGCCGACATCCAGCAGCCGGCGCCGGCGCTGGAATACGACTACGCGCGCGATCCGCGCCTGCCCTGGCTGGTCGCGCTGCTGGACGCGCATCCGCAGGACAAGTTCCTGCTGATCTGCCGCAGCCGGGCCAAGGTGCTGGCGCTGGAGGAAGCGCTGCGCACGCGCAGCGGCGCCAAGCTGGCGCGCTTCCACGAAGGGCTCGGCATCGTCCAGCGCGACCGCAACGCGGCGTTCTTCGCCGAGCCCGACGGCGCGCGCCTGCTGCTGTGCTCCGAGATCGGCTCGGAAGGGCGCAACTTCCAGTTCGCGCACCGGCTGATCCTGTGGGACCTGCCGCTCGATCCCGACCTGCTGGAGCAGCGCATCGGCCGCCTCGACCGCATCGGCCAGCGCCGCGACATCGCGATCCACGCCGTCGCCTTCGCCGGCACTGCGCAGCACGTGCTGCTGCGCTGGTTCGACGAGGGCGTCGGCGCGTTCCGCGACAGCCCGGCCGACGGCCGCGAGCTGCTGCGCCGCTTCGGCGCGACCGTCGTCGAGCTTGCCGCCGAGCACGCGCGCGGCGGCGACGCGCCCGACCAGGAATTCGACGTGCTGATCGCCGAGACCGCGGCTGCGCACGCCGAGCTGTCCGCGCTGGTGCACCAGGGGCGCGACCGCCTGCTGGAACTGGCCGCCGCGCGCGAGGCGCGCGCCGAAACGCTGCGCCACGCGCTCGCCGCCGAGGACGCCGATCTCGCGCGCGACGCCTTCATCGGCGAGCTGTTCGAACAGTTCGGCGTGCACGTCGAGGAACATGGCGGGCGCACCGTGCTGCTCGATCCGGAGTACGTCGCCACCGACGCCTTCCCCGGCCTCAAGGACGGCCCGCGCCAGGCCACCTTCGAGCGCGCCGTGGCGCTGGCGCGCGAGGAGCTGCCGCTGCTGCGCCTCGACCATCCGATGGTCGCCGGCGCGCTCGACCTGCTGCTGGAGGGCGAGCAGGGCAACGCCGCCTTCCTCGTCGACGACGCGCTGCCGCCGCGCAGCGCCGTGCTCGAGTGCGTGTTCGTGCTGGAGTGCGTGGCCGACCGCCGGCTGGGCGTCGAGCGCTTCCTGCCGCCGCTGCCGCTGCGCATCGCCGTCGACACGCGCCTCGCCGTGCGCGCGGAGTTCCGGCCATCCGAGAACGCGCTGCGCCGCGCCGGCGACCGCCCGGTGGACGTGCCGCGCTACCGCAAGTACCTCGCCAAGCTGGTGGCGCCGATGCTGGAACGCGCCGAGCGCGAGGCGCGCGAGCGGGCGACCGCCGAAGTTGCCCGCGCCACCGCCGCGGCCGACCGCGCGCTCGGCGCCGAGCACGAGCGCCTGCTGGCGCTGCAGCGCGTCAACCCCGCCGTGCGCGCCGACGAAGTGCAGGCCGTCGAGCGCGAACTGCAGGCGCTGCGCGAGGCCATGGCCAAGGCGCGCCCGCGCCTCGACGCCGTGCGCTTCGTCTGCAGCGTGGATTTCCTCGCGCTGCGCTGAGCGGCGACCGGCGGAAGCCGCGTTGCGGCTTCCACCCTACGGGTAGGGCGGAACCGGCTTCATCGGTTCCGCCGCTTCGCTGCTCCGGCACGTGCACCGCTCCGGCACGGCGGAAGCCGCGTTGCGGCTTCCACCCTACGGGTAGGGCGGAACCGGCTTCATCGGTTCCGCCGTCGCTCTGCCGCGCATCTTCGCCGGCGATCGGCGGAAGCCGCTGCGCGGCTTCCGCCCTACGCGGCGTGGGGGTCGTCACTCCGCCGCGCGCGCCTTCGCCAGCGCGGCGGCGTCGAGGCGCAGCACCGGGTACAGGCCGACGCGCTGCACCGCCTTCCACGGCGAGCGGTCGTAGAACCAGGCCAGACGCGCAGCGGGGTTGCCGGCGAAGGCGGGGTTGTCGCGCAGCTTCGCTTCGAACGCGGCGCGCAGCGCCGGGTCCTTCGCCAGCATGTCGCGGGCGAGCTGCTCGGCCACGCGCGGCTCGGCGTATTCGTGCTGCTGGAAGATCGCGTCGAAGTAGCCCCAGGCCACCAGCGAATCCGGCGCCTGCGGCTCCAGCAGTTCGATGGCGACGTTGGCGGCGCGCTGGTCCAGCGGCACGATCACCGCGCCGGGCGCGAGCGTGACCGTGGTGCGCTCGGGCGCGATGTCGAAGCGCGCCAGCATCAGGTGGCTCTCGAAGGGCTGCGTCGCCCACTCCGGGTGCGTCATGCGCCAGGTGTCGGCTTCCAGCGTCAGCGGCTTCGCCAAGCGCTCGTAGCGGATGCCGTGCGCGTCGAGGCGCTCGATCGCCGCGGACCATTCGGCCGGCACCAGATACGCGGCGGGCGGCGCCACGCTGACCTCGGGCGCGAGGTCGCGCCACCACGGCACCGTGTAGGTCTGCGGCCGCCTCGGGTCGTAATGCACCCACAGGTCGCCGGAGATCTCGCTGCGCTCCTGCGTGAACGCAAAGCCTTTCAGCGTGATCGTGGTCGGCGGCTCGGCAAGCTTGAAGGCCAGCGGCACGCGCACGTCCGTCCGTGCGGCGCGCGCGACGGTGGCGGCGTCGGCGCGCGCGACGGCGTCGCGCAGCGCCGCGGGATCGGCGGCGACGCGCTCCAGCATCAGCTCGACCATGTCGTAGCTGGCGCGCACGCGCGTCGCGTAGTCCTTCAGCATGTGCGTCTCGATCAGCAGCGCGGGCCGGTTCTGCAGCGCGGCGTAGCCGGTGGAGAAGCGCGGGCCGGAGCCGAAGTTGACGATGCCCTTGGTGATGTCGCGGCCGTCCTTCAGCTCCAGGTACGGCGAGGCGAGGTGGCCGCGGCGCTCGAAGCGCGGCAGCACGGCGTTCAGCGCGGCGCGCTGCCAGGCGTCGATGGCGGGATCGAGCTTGTGCGGGTCTTCGGTGTACCAGGTCAGGTCGTAGCGGTAGTCGGCGCCGTCGGTGGTGTGCACGTCGATCAGCAGGTCCGGCAGCCAGGCGTTCCACAGCGCCAGCCAGGCGCGCATCTCCGGCGCATCGGCCTTGACGTAGTCGCGGTTGAGGTTGAGGTTCTGCGCGGTGGCGCGGAAGCCCATCGCCGCGGGGCCGTTCTGGTTGATGCGGTTGTACGGGCCGGTGCGCGCGTGGCCGTCGACGTTGAACACCGGCACGTACAGCAGCACGACGCGGTCGAGCAGGTGCGGATATTTGTGCCGGATGACGAGGTCGCGCAGCAGCGCGAGGCCGGCGTCCTTGCCCTCGATCTCGCCGGCGTGGATGCCGGCCTGCACCAGCACCACCGCCTTGCCGGCGGCGCGCGCGGCCGCGGGCGTGAACGTGCCGCCGTTCGAGGCGACGACCACGTCCAGCGGGCGGCCCTGCGGCGTGGTGCCGAACCGCGCGAGGCGCAGCGTGCCGGGCGCGGCGTCGGCGAGCCGCTGCAGGTACGCGCGGGTGGCAGCGCCGTCGGGCGTGCTGCGGTAATGCGCGGCTTCGGCCGGCGTGGTCCAGTCGGCGGCGTCGGCCGCCGGCACGAGCGCCGGCAGCAGGGCCAGCCACGACAACAGCACGAGCGCGCGCATGCGGCCTCCGCAAAAGAAACAGGCCGGGCGGGCCGGCCTGAAGTCAAGGAGACATACGATGCCTGAGAAGAGGCGTTGCCACTGTAGCCGCGACGCCGACGCCGCAACCGTGCTGGAAGCCATGTTTTGCGAGGCGGCGCTCAGCCGGCCGGTCGCTCGGCCGGCGCGGGCACGCTGTCCGGCACCACCGCGCCGGCGGACAGGATGAACGCCATCGCCTGGTCGACGCTCCAGGTGGTCGCGGTCAGCCGCTCGGTGGGCACGACTTCCAGGTAGCCGCCGGTCGGGTTCGGCGTGGTCGGCACGTACACCGCGGCCAGTTCGCGGCCCTGCTCGTCGCGGAAGGTGCGGGTGACGAAGCCGACCGCCTTCAGCGGCGGCGCCGGGAAGTCGATCAGCACCACGCGCTGCGTGCCGGACGGCTTCGTGCTCAGCACGCTCATCAGCTTCTTGGCGCCGCCGTAGATGGTGTGCACCATCGGGATGCGTTCCATCACGCGGTCGAACCCGCCGAGGATGCGCGCACCGAGCACGCGCGAGGCCAGGAACCCCAACGTGTACAGGGACAGCAGCGTCGCCACCAGCGCCAGCAGCGGCAGCAGCCAGGCGTGGCCGAGCGCTTCGCGCAGCGGCGGCGAGGCCACGCCGAGCAGGGCGGCGACCAGCGGCGCGCCGACGCCGGCGAGCAGGCCGAAGATGAACTTGAACACCAGCCAGGTCACCCACAGCGGGATGAAGGTCAACAGGCCGGTGATCAGGTAGCGCTGGATGCGCAGGGAACGAAGGGTCATGGCGCGGGCGGTGGTGGCAGGTGCTCGGCGTCGACTTCGCGCAGCACGCGGAAGCCGACGGTGGTGTAGCCGATGTCGGGCGCGGCGTCGCCGCGGCGCTGCAGGTTGCTCTCGCCGTCGCCGTCGCGCCAGGACAGGCCGCGGTACCAGCGGCCGACGCAGTTGGTGTCGTCGTCGAACAGCCGGCGCAGCGCGCTGCCGCGCGCGCAGTCGGCGGTCCATTCGCTGGCGTTGCCGAGCAGGTCGTAGACGCCGAGGTCGGAGGCGGCGAAGTGCGCGGCCGGCGCGGTGTGCGGGAAGCCGTCGCCGCAGGCGAACGGCGTGCCGCCGCGGCGGCCTTCGCGGCTGGCGTCGGCGACGTCGCCGAGCGCGCAGGGGCTGCCGCCGCCCACGCCGCGCGCGACGTGCAGCCACTCGCGCTCGGTCGGCAGGCGATAGCGCTGGCCGGTGCGCTGGCTCAGCCAGCGCGTATAGGCGAGCGCGTCGCGCCAGCTCACGCAGACCGCCGGATGGTCGTTGGTCTGGGCGAAACCGGGATCGTCCCAGGCGAACCGGCGCAGGCGCGAGAACGGATTGAGCGGCTCGGCGCAGCGGCTGGTCGCGCGCCCGCTGGCGCGCACGAACGCGGCGTACTGGCCGCGCGTCACTTCGCTGCGGCCGATCGCGAAGGCGCGGTCGGTGCGGTCGCCGTCCCACGCGGCCGGCACGAACACCAGCGCCGGGCCGCCGGCGTCCTCGAACACCGTGCCGGGCTTCGGCACGCGCGCGATCAGCTCGGCGAGGCCGCCGGCTTGCGACAGCGCATCCGGTTTATGGCGCAGCACGGTGGCCAGCGGCGCCAGCGCGTCGAGGCGGTCGCGGTCGAGCGCCCGCGTGGCGTCGCCCACCGCCGCGGAAGCGGCGTCGCCGACGCGCGTCTCGAAGGCGCGCCAGGCCGGCTTGCCGCGCAGGCGGCCCTGGTCGGCAAGCCGCTGCGCCTGTTCGTACAGATCGCGCGCGTCCGTGCCTTCGCCGTCCTGCACCCGCCGGACGATGCGCGTGCCGAGCGCGTCGACCACGCCCTGCAGGCCGGCCTGCGCCTCGGCGTTGTCCGGATAGGTGCGCAGCACCGCGAGGAAGCGTTCGGCGGCGTTGGCGCCGATGGGCGAGACCAGCTTGCCCTTGCCCAGCATGGCGTTGCCTTCGCGCAGCAGGCCGTCCATCGCGTCGGCGCTCAGCATCGGCCCGGCGGGTGCGGTCGTG
>NZ_JBDKSX010000131.1:0-25291 GCF_039680435.1 Mizugakiibacter sp.
ACGTGCTGGCGTCGGTCGCCTCGACCACGCCGGGCGCGGGCCCGGTCGAACGCTGCGACGCCGCGGCGCGCTAAGCTCGGCCTTCGTCCGCATCGACACGATCCGTCATGAGCGCCGTCCTGCCCGACCACCCCGCCATCGAAACCGCCGCCGCGCGTATCGCCGGCCGCGTGCGCGTCACCCCCGTCGTCGAACTGGAGCGCGGCGCGTTCGGATTGGCGCCCGCGGCCGCCGTCACGCTGAAGCTGGAAAGCCTGCAGCACGCCGGCTCGTTCAAGCCGCGCGGCGCGTTCAACCGCGTGCTGGCGCAGGCCGCGCTGCCCGCCGCCGGCCTGATCGCCGCCTCCGGCGGCAACCACGGCGCCGCGGTGGCGCACGTCGCGCGCACGCTCGGCGTGCGCGCGGAGATCTTCGTGCCGGAGATCGTCGCGCCGGCCAAGCTGGCGCGCCTGCGCGACTACGGCGCGGACGTGCGCGTCGGCGGCCGCGATTACGCCGAGGCATTGGCCGCCTGCGAGGCGCGCCGCGCCGAGAGCGGCGCGCTGCCGGTGCACGCCTACGACGACGTCGACGTAGTCGCCGGCCAGGGCACGCTGGCGCGCGAGCTGGAAGCGCAGGCGCCGCGGCTCGACACCGTGCTGGTCGCGGTCGGCGGCGGCGGGATGATCGCCGGCGTCGCCGCGTGGTACGCCGGCCGCGTGCGCGTGGTCGGCGTGGAGCCGCACGGTTGCGCCACGCTGCGCCGCGCGCTGGACGCCGGCGTGCCGGTGGACGTGCCGGTATCGGGCCTCGCCGCCGACAGCCTCGGCGCGCGCCGGGCCGGCAGCATCGCGTTCGCGCTGGCGCAGGCGCATGTCGCCGACGTGGTGCTGGTCGACGACGACGCCATCCGCGCCGCGCAGCGTGCGCTGTGGCGGGAGCTGCGCGTGTTCGCCGAGCCCGGCGGCGCCACCGCGCTGGCCGCGCTGCTGGCCGGCGCGTACCGGCCGGCGCCGGGCGAGCGCGTCGGCGTGATCGTCTGCGGCGGCAACGGCGATCCCGCCGCGCTGGCGTGACCCGCGCGCCTGCGGATCGAGGATCGCCGCCCGCGCGGCGCCCGCCGCGTACGGTCATCTCTTTGCGGCGCGGGACGCTTCGCGGCACCATGGCGGTCTTTACGGAGATCGCCCGATGACCGATGCCCTGGCCGCGCTTTATCCCGCCCACCTCGCCACCCTGCGCACGCGCACCGAGACGGCGCTGGCGCGCTCCGGCCACGATCACCTGCTGGTGCCGGCGGGCGTCGCGCACTACCAGTTCCTCGACGACCGGCCGTATCCGTTCGCGGTCAACCCGCACTTCAAGGCCTGGCTGCCGGTGACGAACGCGCCCGGCTCCTGGCTGGTCTACACGCCGGGCCGCAAGCCCAAGCTGGTGTTCCTGCAGCCGCACGACTACTGGCACGTGGTGCCGCAGGCGCCGGCGGGTTACTGGGTCGAGCACTTCGACGTCGCGATCATCCGCCGCCCCGAGGAGGCGCGCGCGCACTTCCCCGCGGACGCCGCGCGCTGCGCGATCCTCGGCGAGGCGAACGCCGCCGTGGACGGCTACGCGCCGAACAACCCGCAGGCGGTGCTCGACCACCTGCACTACCACCGCGCCTACAAGACGCCGTACGAACTGGAGATGATGCGCCGGGCCAGCGCGGTCGGCGCGCGCGCGCATCGCGCCGCCGAGCGGGCGTTCCGCGCCGGCGAATCCGAGTACGGCATCCACATGGCCTACCTGCACGCCGCGGCGCAGACCGACAACGAACTGCCCTACGCCAACATCATCGGCCTGAACGCGCACGGCGCCGTGCTGCACTACACCGACTTCGAGCGCACGCTGCCGGCGCAGGCGCTGAGCTTCCTGATCGACGCGGGCGGCAGCTTCTGCGGCTACGCCAGCGACATCACCCGCACCCATGCGGCAGCGCAGGCGGGCGAGTTCCAGGCGCTGATCGACGCGGTCGACGCGGCCCAGCGCGGCTTCTGCGCGCGCGTGCGCGCCGGCCAGGACTACGCCGCGCTGCACCTGCACGCGCACCACGTGCTGGCCGGCGTCCTGCGCGAGCACGGCTTCATCCGCGCGAGCGCGGAGAGCGCGGTCGCGTCCGGCGTGTCGGCGGCGTTCTTCCCGCACGGTCTCGGCCACGGCATCGGCCTGCAGGTGCACGAGGTCGCCGGTTTCCAGAAGAGCGAGACGGGCGGCGCCATCCCGAAGCCGGAGGGCCATCCCTACCTGCGCCTGACGCGCACGCTCGCGCCCGGCATGGTGGTGACGATCGAGCCCGGCATCTACTTCATCCCGATGCTGCTCGACGAGCTGAAAGCGAAGCCGGCCGGCCGCGACGTCGAATGGGCGAAGGTCGACGCGTTCCGCAAGTACGGCGGCATCCGCATCGAGGACGACGTCGTCTGCACCGACGGCGAACCCGAGAACCTCACCCGCGACGCCTTCGCCGCCGCGTAGCCGGCGCGGATCGGCACGCCGCCCCGTCCACCGGCCACCGGCGTCGGCGCGGGGCGGGGCGGCCGCATCTTGCGCGTTGCGCCGTCCTGCGCGAAACGTCGCGGCCGCGCCCCGTCGGGGAGAGAGGGGAAAGCGCCACGCCATGAGGCGGCGCGTGGAAGCCGCAAGCCATAGCCGCGCGACCTGCCCCCTGAAACGGTGCGCTTCGCGCGGCCCATCGGCCGCAACACGGGTTTGACCCCCGTCAAACTCCGCCGTCATCGAACCGCGATCATCGTCGACGACACGGCACGCTGCGACGGACTGCCGCGCCGCCTCTCGGCTGCGGCAGGCGTACGCCGCGCGCGCGGCAAGAGGGCATCGCGATGACGCCTGCGACACGACTCCCGGCAGCGCCCCGCGGCGCGCCCGCCCCGCGCCGCGAGCTGCGTCGCCTGGGCTTCGAGCTGGTCGGCGCGGTGATCGTCAAGCTCGCCCTGCTGCTGGCCGTCTACTACGCCTTCTTCGCGCCGTATCCGCGGCCGGACACGTGCCCCGCCGCGATCGAACGCACGCTCGCACCTACGCAAGGGAGCTGACCATGCCCGACACCAGCGTCGTCGACCTGTCGCGCCTGCAGTTCGCGCTGACCGCGCTGTACCACTTCCTGTTCGTGCCGCTGACGCTCGGCCTGTCGTGGATGCTCGCCATCATGGAGAGCGTCTACGTGATGACCGGGCGCGAGATCTGGAAACGCATGGTGCAGTTCTGGGGCGTGCTGTTCGGCATCAACTTCGCCATGGGCGTCGCCACCGGCGTGACCATGGAATTCCAGTTCGGCACCAACTGGGCCTACTACGCGCACTACGTCGGCGACATCTTCGGCGCGCCGCTGGCGATCGAAGGGCTGATGGCGTTCTTCCTCGAGGCCACCTTCGTCGGCCTGTTCTTCTTCGGCTGGGAGCGGCTGAGCCGGCTGCAGCACCTGGTCTGCACCTTCCTCTTGGCGCTCGGCACCAACCTGTCGGCGGTGTGGATCCTGATCGCCAACGCCTGGATGCAGAACCCGGTCGGCGCCGCGTTCAACCCCGACACCATGCGCATGGAGATCACCTCGTTCAAGGAAGTGATCCTCAACCCGGTCGCGCAGGCGAAGTTCGTGCACACCGTCAGCGCCGGCTACGTGGTCGGCGCGATGTTCGTGCTGTCGATCAGCGCCTGGTACCTGCTGCGCGGGCGCAACCTCGAGTTCGCCAAGCGCTCGATGACGGTGGCGGCGAGCTTCGGCCTGGCCGCGGCGCTGTCGGTGGTGGTGCTGGGCGACGAGTCCGGCTACACCGTGTCCGAGAACCAGAAGATGAAGCTGGCCGCGATCGAGGCGATGTGGCAGACCGAGCCGCCGCCGGCCGCGTTCACCGTGTTCGGCCTGCCCGACGTCGCCACGCGCACCACGCACGCGGCGGTGCGCGTACCGTGGGCGCTCGGCCTGATCGCCACGCGCTCCACCGACACGACGCTGCCGGGCATCAACGACCTGGAGCAGCACGCCGAGGAACGCATCGCCGACGGCCTGATGGCGTATGACGCGATGCTGAAGCTGCGCGCCGATCGCGGCGACGCCGACGCGCGCCTCGCCCTCAAGGATCACGCCGACGACCTCGGCTACGCGCTGCTGCTGAAGCGCTTCATGGACGATCCGCGCCAGGCCACGCCGGCGGACATCCGGCGCGCAGCCGCGAGCACCATCCCCGACGTGCCGGTGCTGTTCTGGTCGTTCCGCGCGATGGTCGGCCTCGGCTTCTTCTTCATCGCGCTGTTCGCGTACTCGTTCTGGCTGGCCAGCCGGCGCCGCCTCGACGCGCACCGCTGGTATCTGCGCGTGGCGCTGTGGAGCCTGCCGCTGCCGTGGCTGGCCGCGGAGCTCGGCTGGATCGTCGCCGAGTACGGGCGCCAGCCGTGGGCGATCGAGGGCGTGCTGCCGACCGCGCTGGGCGTGTCCTCGGTGACCGCCGCACAGGTGCTGTTCTCGCTGGGCGGCTTCGTGCTGTTCTACACCGCGCTCGCCGTGGTCGACGCGATGCTGATGCTGAAGTACGCGCGCAAGGGTCCGGACGGCCTCGGCATGTGGCCGCCGCCGGCCACCGCGCCGGCGATGCCGCTGCAAGCCGCCGCGAACGCCTGACCGACAAGGAGCCGCGCCATGTTCGACTACGAATTCCTGCGCGTGACCTGGTGGCTGATCCTCGGCGTGCTGCTGATCGGCTTCGCGATCTTCGACGGCTTCGACTTCGGCGTGGCCGCGCTGCTGAAGGTGATCGGCCGCAACGACGAGGAGCGGCGCGCGCTGCTGGAGACCATCGAGCCGGTGTGGGAAGGCAACCAGGTATGGTTCGTGCTCGGCGGCGGCGCCGCGTTCGCGGCGTGGCCGCTGCTGTACGCGGTGTCGTTCTCCGGCCTGTACATGGCGATGTTCGTGGTGCTGCTGGCCTTCATCGTGCGGCCGGTCGGCTTCAATTTCCGCAACAAGATGCCGGGCGCGCGCTGGCGCGGCTTCTGGGACTGGGCGTTGACCCTGTCCGGCGTGGTGGTGGCGCTGGTCGCCGGCGTCGCCTTCGGCAACCTGTTCCTCGGCGTGCCGTTCCGCTTCGACGAGGAACTGCGCATGACCTGGCAGGGCGGCCTGCTCGACCTGTTCCACCCGTTCGCGGTGCTGGCGGGCCTGGTCAGCCTGGCCATGCTGGCCACGCACGGCGCGACCTACGCCGCGCTGAAGGCCGACGAGGCGCTGGCCGCGCGCGCCGCGCGCGTCGCGCGCATCGGCGCGCTCGCCTTCCTCGTCGCCTACGCGCTGGCCGGCGCCTGGCTGGCCTACCGCGTGCCGGGCCTCGCGATCGGCGCGGTCGAAAGCGGCGAAGGCGCCTCCAATCCGCTGTTCAAGACGGTCGCGGGCAGCGCCAACTGGTTCGGCGGCTACGCGCTGCGGCCGCTGTTCTGGCTGGCGCCTGCGGCCGGCGTCGCCGGCGCGTTGGGCGTGCTGGCGCTGGCCGGGCGGCGCGGACTGGGCGGCTTCCTCGCCTCCAGCGCGATGATCGCCGGCACCATCCTCTCGGCCGGCTTCGCGCTGTTCCCGTTCCTGCTGCCGTCCAGCCTCGATCCGCGCTCCAGCCTGACCGTGTGGGACGCTTCCTCCAGCCGCGCCACGCTGGGCATCATGCTGGTCTGCGTGCTGGTGTTCCTGCCGATCGTGCTGGCCTACACGGCCTGGGTCTATCGCGTGCTGCGCGGGCGGGTGACGCTCGAGCAGGTGCGCAAGAGCCACGGCATGTATTGAGTCGCCACCGTCAAAGTCCCTACCATTCGCCGCTGCAGGAGACTCGCGAGCCATGTGGTACTTCAGCTGGGTCCTCGGTCTCGGCCTGGCCTGTGCGTTCGGCATCCTCAACGCCATCTGGTACGAGGTGCAAGCCGACGAACAGGCCCGCCGCGACCGCCGAGGGCGCTGAAATTCCCGCGCAACGTCACGGTCTTCGCTTTTTCGCGTGTGGAGACCGTCGATGCGCATCCTGATTTTCGTCGCCGCCATGGCCTGCATGCAGGCCGTGGCTGCCGCCGTACCTGCATCGCAGCCCGACGACGAGGCGACCCTGACTGCCTCCGCGCCCTCGCGCGCGCATCCGGCCGACGCGCGGCCGGCGAAGAATCGCCCCGACCCCGCCGCCGCGCGGCTGATCGAGGCGCCGCCGTTCGGCCTGGTCACCGTCTACGCGCCGCAGGGCGCGGCGCGCGGCCTGCTGCTGTTCGCCTCCGGCGACGGCGGTTGGAACCTCGGCGTGCGCGACATGGCGCACACCGCCGCCGGGCAGGGGCTGTGGGTGGCCGGCTTCGACATGCCGAAGTTCCTGAAGACCGTGGACGCCAACGCCGGCGGCTGCACCGACAGCGGCGCGCTATTGGCGCAACTCGCCGCGCGCATCGAGCGCGACCTCGGCCTGCCGCGCGCGCTGCCGGTGCTGCTGGCCGGCTATTCCTCCGGCGCCACCCTGGTCTACGCCGCGCTGGCGCAGGCGCCGCAGGGCACGTTCGCCGGCGGCCTCAGCCTGGGCTTCTGCCCGGACCTGATGTTCCACCGCACGTTCTGCCCCGGCGCGGGCCGCCTGACCAGCTTCATGCAGACCAGCCCGTTCCGCTCGCCGGTGTTCAACCGCGCCGAACGCCTCGGCGCGCCGTGGCGGGTGCTGCAGGGCGACATCGACCAGGTCTGCGCGCCGCACTACGCGCCCGACTACGCACAGGGCGCCGACGGTGCGCGCGTGTGGCCGCTGCCGCACGTCGGCCACGGCTTCGGCGTGCCGCACAACTGGATGCCGCAGTACCGCGAGGCGCTCGAAAGCCTGCTGCCAGCGCCGCATGCGACCATGGGCGCACCTTCACCCGAGCGCTGAACCGGAACGCCGCATGGACGTCACGCCGACCGACACGCCCGTCGACGCGCCGCAGCCCGCCTCGCGACTGGCGCGCCTGCGCTGGGCGATCCCGCTCGGCTTCCTGCTGCTGACCGGCGGGCTGCTGTGGCGCGAGCTGGCCGGTTTCGACCTGCGCGACATGGAGCACACCCTGGTGCACGTGCCGACCGTGCACGCCGCCGGCATGGCCGCGCTGGCGCTGCTGGCGGTCGCGTTCACCGGCCTGATCGACCTGCGCATCGCGCGCTGGCTGGGAATCGGCGTGCCGCTGCGCGAGATGCTGCGGCTGTCGTTCGTCGCCAACGCGCTGGCCAACACGCTGAACCTGTCCGGCGCGGTCGGCTCCGGCGTGCGCCTGCTCGGCTTCTCCGCGCAGCAGGTGCCGCTGAAGCGCACCGCCGCGCTGATCGGCCTGCAGGTGCTGTCGCTGCCGCTGGGCCTGTCGGCGATGGTGATCGCCGCGCTCGCCGCCGGCATCACGCCGGTGACGCCGAACGCCGCGACCCAGGCGCTGGCGCTGGCGGTGCTGGCCGCGGCGGCGCTGTACCTGCCGCTGTACTTCCTGCTGACCGGTCGCCGCGCACTGATGCGCTGGCTGCCCGACGACGCCGGCCTGCCGCCGCTGCGCCTGCGCTTCGAACTGGCGCTGCTGTCGCTGACCGACTGGCTGCTGGCCGGCGCCGTGCTGTGGCTGTGCCTGCGCCTCGCCGGCGTGCCGGTCGAGCTGACGGTGCTGCTGGGCGCCTACACCGGCGCCGCGGTACTCGGCCTGGTCAGCATGATCCCCGGCGGCTTCGGCGTGTTCGACGGCCTGCTGCTGCTGGCGCTCAGCGGCGCCGGCCTGCCCGCCGCGGGCATCACCGCCGGCCTGATCCTGTTCCGCGTCGCCTACTACCTGCTGCCGCTGCTGGCCGCGCTGTACCTGGGCGCCGCCATGCTGGCGCAGCGCGTGCCGGTACTGACGCGGCTGCGCGCGCGCCTCGCCGGCCATCCGCTGTTCGGCGTGCTCGGCCTGCCGGCCAGCATGCTCGCCGACCTCGGCGTGCGCCTGCTGGCGCTGCTGACCTTCGGCGCCGGCGTGCTGGAGCTCGGCTCGGCGGCGATGCCCTCGCTGCAGGAGCGATTCATCCACGCGCGTCACCTGCTGCCGCTGCAGGCGATCGAAGGCTCGCACTGGCTGTCGGTGCTGACCGGCGTGCTGCTGCTGGGCCTGGCGCGCGGCATCGACGGCCGCCTGCGCATGGCCTATCGCGTCGCCCAATGGGTGCTGTGGATCAGCGCCGTGCTGGCGGTGACGAAGGGCCTGCACTGGGGCGAAGCGGCGTTCCTGCTGGCGGTGTCCGGCCTGCTGCGCACGCGCCGCGCCGACTTCTCGCGCCGTGCGATGAACCTGTCCTCGGCGCGCACGCTGGGCTGGCTGACCGGCCTGATCGTGGTGGTGACGGTGTTCTTCGCGATCGGCGTGGCGGCGGTGCTGGGCGACGACAGCTTCGACCTGTGGGAGGTCGGCCTCGGCGCGCACAGCTCGCGGCTGGGCCGCGGCCTGGCGGCGGCGCTGATCGGCCTGGTGCTGTACCTGATCTGGCAGGCATTCGCGGTGAAGCGGCCGCAACTGCCCAAACCCGACCGCGCCGAGCTGGAGCAGGCGCGCGCGCTGTACCAGCAGCACGGCGGCGGCGAATTCGCCCACCTCACCTTCATGGGCGACAAGCATCTGCTGTGGGCCGCCGACCACGCGGCGGTGATCGCCTACGGCGCGATCCGCGATCGCCTCGTCGCGCTGGGTTCGCCGTGCGGCGCGCCGGAGGCGATCGAGCGCGCCATCCTCGACTTCCGCCGCTTCGCCGACAGCCAGGACCGCGTGCCGGTGTTCTACGAGGTGCTGGAACCCGAACTATCCGTCTACCACGACCTCGGCTTCGACCTGTTCAAGCTCGGCGAGCTGGCGCTGGTGCGCCTCGATGAGTTCTCCCTCGCCGGCAAGCGCTGGGAAGACCTGCGCCAGGCGGTCAACCGCGCCGCGCGCGAACAGCTGACATTCGAGATCGCGCAACCGCCGTTCGATACCGCGGTGCTGGCCGACGTCGAGCGCATCTCCGACGCCTGGCTGGCCGACAAGGGCTCCGGCGAGAAGGGTTTTTCGCTGGGCCGCTACGATCCCGACTACCTCGCCTGGAGCCCGCTGGCGCTGGTGCGCCGCGCCGGCGAGCCGATCGCCTTCGCCAACGTGCTGCCGCCATACGGCCCCAACGGCACCGCCAGCGTCGACCTGATGCGCCACCTGCCCGACGCGCCGCGCGGCACCATGGACTACCTGTTCGCGCAGGTGATGCAGTGGGCGAAGGAGCAGGGCTACGCGACGTTCAGCCTGGGCATGGCGCCGCTGTCCAACGTCGGCGCCAATCCCTACGCGCGCACCAACGAGCGCCTCGCCGCGCTGGCCTTCCAGCACGGCAACAAGCTGTACAACTACCAGGGCGTGCGCCGCTACAAGGACAAGTTCAGGCCGGAATGGGTCGGCGCCTACCTCGCCTACCCGCGCGGCTTGTGGGTGCCCGGCCTGCTGCTCGACATCGCCGCGCTGGTGTCGGGCGGCTATCGGCGGTTCGTGTTCGGCGGGTAGGTGCCGGGCAATTACTCAACTTGTACACCGCGCGTATACGCGTAGGTGGCCTGACTTAATTGGCTACGTCCCCATATTCCCATACAGGCAGGGATCCAGCGGCATCAGCATTCAAGGCTGACGCAGGTCGTTGCCGGTTAATTGCCTCCGTCCCCAATTCTCCATGCGCAAGGCACGACGGCTCGTGCGACCGTACACGCTTCCCTGATGCGCGCTCATAGGGATCCCTCCGTCTCCGCCGTCAGCGTGCGGCTGCGAAGCCAGCACGCCGAACAGCCTATGGCCGGCGCGTCTTGCCGACGCTGCACGAAGCGCAGCGCGCCGAGAACCTGTTATCTGCTGTTTCCGCGCGGGGGAGACACCCGGGACCAATCCCGCGACACCCACCGCTTGAGAATCGGTGTCGGAAAGTCGGGGATATTCAGTCGGCCTTTCGGTTCGTCATGCGAATAATCTATCACAACATGACGTTACCTTCTAAAAGATTTGTAATTGGCTACGCCCCCATGTTCCGCCCTATTTCAATTGACTAACCACCCCTATCTTTATTCCTAATTTCTGCCTCGAACTCTTCGATCGCCCTAAGCGCCTGCTCTTTCTGAATGCTTAAATTGGCGTTCTTCACAAGCTTCACTTTGTTCTTCCTCTCACGCAGAACAGACAGCTGCGCTCCCGGGTCATCGCTCAACGACAGGGGAAGCATAGTCAGACTATCTGCCAACTCGCCCGCGGAAAGAAGGCCTTCGTGGGCGAGACCAAGGAGCCCCTCCATATCATGGTCCGCAAAAAGCCCAAGCGAGATTAGAGAATCCTCCAAATTGCCACCATCCAACGTTTTTATATTTTCCGCCATGTACCGCGCAGCCCACGAGTCTCCACGACCCACAAGCTTTTCGAGCCGAGAGAGATAAACGTTTGATTGTTTAACCAAGTTCCAGCAATTAATTCCTTCCGCCTTTGACACTCCAAAGAGTGTATGACGAGACGGATGTGCCATAAAAGTATCGAGAGCACTTTGGCAATTAGCAGCGGAAACACCACCGCCATCGGCGCACGAAGAAGACAAGCACACTAACGCGGTTAAATAAAACGCCATCAATGCCCGCATTGAGTTTCTCCTGCGCTTCTACGACCAATCCAGCCCACAAATGCACCTATTAGTGGATTTCCCCAACAGTTACGCTAATTGAGCCCGTTCCGTCTGCCTGAATCACAGCATTAATTTGATTCAACGCATCTATCGTGTTTCCTAAGAAATCGGTTTTGTGCGACGTTCCAGCACCAATACACCCCTTGAAGTTCCTAGGGTAACTTCCGTTGTGAATTTGAATATTCTCATACCCAGGAACGTTCTCCAACTCAACTCGATGCGGCGTATGATCTGATCTAATAACGGCATCATATGTGCCAGCAGGTATTGGTGTTTTGCTGCCATTGTCGCCAGCATGAGCATTTTCCATCGTGTAGCCAGAAAACGAACTTGACGTTCGATCACTTACAACACTTATCGTTCCTGCCACACTTTTCCCTGTAGTCGAGTAAGTTCGATTTGCAATCGTGATTGTGACACGCATACCGGATGGATCGACAAGCTGGACGGAATCGCCAACCGCGTAGCTATATGTATTGCCCCCCCCGAGTAATCCTATTGGGTCACTCTCGACATATCTTCCCGCCGCCGCATCGTAATCCCGAAACCCATTGTTCCAGTACCCCGTCTCCGCATCATAGTACTGCCCCGGGAAGCCCAGGTTCAGCGTGAGGCCGTTCGCCAGCACCACGTTGCGCGTGAAGGCCAGGTTCCGCGCCCGCCAGACGAGCGTGCGGCCGGCGTCCGTCACCGCCTCCGGCCGCCCCACCTGGTCCACGTGGATGGCCGCGACCTGGCCCCCGCTGATCCGCCCGATCAGCCGCCCGTTCAGCCACACGTAGTCGACCCAGGCGCCGTCGTCGTTCTCCGCCAGCAGCGCGTTGCCCAGGTCCGGCGCGAAGTAGGTCGTGCCCGCCACCGACGTCTTGCGCAGCCGCAGGCCTTCCGGGTTGACGTAGTAGCTCGTCCCCGCCGCCTGCACCAGCCGGTTGAACGCATCGAACTGGTACGTCGTGCCGGTCGACAGCGAGGTCAGGTTGCCCTGCGGATCGTAGCCGTAGGTGACGCCCGTGCGGCCCAGCAGGCGGTTGCCCGCGGCCGCATAGCTCAGGGTGTCGCTGGCGCCGTTGACCACCTGGGTGAGGCGGTTGCCGTTGGCGTCGTAGCCGTAGCTCTCGTTCGCAGCGTCGCCGAACACCGAGGTCAGCCGCGACTGGGCGTCGTAGCCGAAGTTCTGCGTCAGGCTGCCGTCGATGCCGTTGGCGATCTGCGTGATGCGGTTTGCTGCGTCGTAGGTGAAGCCGAGGCTCTGCACCCCCGGCACGCTGATCGCGGTCAGCCGCAGGTCGGTGTCGTAGCTGAGCGTGGCGGCCAGCCCGTTGCTCGACGTCCAGGACGCCATCGCCAGGTCGCCGGCGCGGTAGCCGATCGCGCTGGCGCCGGTCACCGCATTGCCGCCGACCGTGAGCGTGACGCCCGAGACCACGCCGCGCGTATACGCGTAGGTGGCCTGGTTGCCGTCCGGGTAGCCTACCGTCGCCACGCCCGCCGATGCGGGTTCGTCAGGCGACGAGTCCAGCGCCGACAACCTCGGCGCGCTGCCTTGCTACTCCGGCAGCGCCTCGAGGATCGCCTGCCCCAGCTTGGCGTAGTCGCCTTCGTAGTGGTGGCCGCCGGGCAGTTGCACCCAGTGCACCTGTTTGCGCGCGGCGGGGCCGGTGCAGTAGGCGCCCTGTTCGGTCTGGCCGGAGACGCACACCAGCGGCACCTTGCTGGCGGCGACTTCGGGGTCGACCGGCAGCGCGCCCGGCTGGTGCACGTCGCCGAACCAGTCGCCGACCTTGATCTCGAACACCGCCTCGGGATCGGGCGAGATCATCACGCCGCCGGCGACGCGCGAGCGCGCGTCCTCGGGCAAGCGGTTCGCCACCACTGGCACCAGGCCGGCGCCGAAGGAATAGCCGATCAGCACGAAGCGCGCGTGCGGATACTGCGTGCCGTAGTGCCGGACGATGCGCGCGACCGCCTGCGCGGTTTCCTCCGGCGTGCGCTTGTGCCAGAAGAATTCCAGCGAGCTCATGCCGACCACGCGCACGCCGTGCTGCGCCAGCACCGCGGCGACGCCCTTGTCGAGGCCGGCCCAGCCGCCGTCGCCGGTGAGGATCACGGCGATGCGGCCGTCCTCCGCGCCCTGCGGCGCGATCTCGGTCAGCGGCAGGTCGCCGAGCGCGTCGTCGTTCGCGGCGGCGCCGGGCGGCGGCGCGTTCAGCGCGTCCAGCGTGCCAGCCAGCGCGGCGCCGTCATGCGCCTGCGCATCGGGAACGTAAGCGAACAACTCGCGCAGCGCGCCGAACGGGCCATTCATGCGCGCGCCGGCGGCCGGCGCCGGCGCCGCCCACGGCAACGGCAGCGGCGTCACCGGGGCGATGCGGAAGCCGCGCGCGGCGGCGATGGTCGCCACGCCGGCATCGCCGGGGCAGAACGCGCGCGGCAGGCGCAGGTCGAAGTCCCAGCCCAGCGTCGCCACGCCGGCGAAGGTGCCGGCCGGCGCCTGCACGCCCAGCGCGTAGACGAAGCCCGCGCCGGCGCCGAAGCCGGCGAGATACGGCGGCTGGTAACCCGGCATGGCGACGTGGCGCTCCATCCAGTGCGCCAACTCCTCGACGTGGCCGGCCGGATAGCTGCACTTCTCGTTCAGCGCTTCGAGGCGCTTGAGGTAGGCCGGCAAGCTGACGGTGAACACCAGGCCGCCGCGCTCGGCGAGGCCGCGCGCGTAGGCGGCGGTGGCACCATCGGGGCCGGCGAGGTCGGAAAACAGCAGCACGCTGCGCCGCGACGCGCCGGCCGGGCGCGCGATCGCCACCGGGCCGAACAGGCCGTAGTCCAGCGTTTCGACGGCGGGCAGCGGCACGGCGGCCAGCGCCAGGTTCAGCAACGTCGCGATCATGGGAAATCCTTGCGCTGCGCCAGCAGCGCTTCCAGTGCGTCGGGTTCCTTCGGCACGGCGGCGGTCAGCACTTCGGGCGCGCCGGCGGTCACGGCGACGTCGTCCTCGATGCGGATGCCGATGCCACGCCAGCGCTCCGCCACGCCGCGTTCGTCGGGCGGGATGTAGATGCCGGGCTCGACCGTCACCACCATGCCGGGTTCCAGCAGGCGCGGTTCGCCGTCGACGCGGTAGTCGCCGACGTCGTGCACGTCGAGGCCGAGCCAGTGGCCGGTCTTGTACGGGAAAAAGCGCCGGTAGGCGCCGCTGGCGATCGCCGCGCGGGCGCCGCCCCGGAGCAGCTTGAGCGCGCACAGGCCCTCGGCGATCACCTGCACCGCGGCCTCGTGCGCGGCGCTGAACGGCCGGCCGGGGCGCACCTCGTCGATCGCCGCTTCCTGTGCTGCCAGCACGACCTCGTACAGCGCGCGCTGCTCGCGCGACCAGCGGCCGCCGATCGGGAACGTGCGGGTGATGTCGGAGGCGTAGCACTCGACCTCGGCGCC
The DNA here is from genome assembly GCF_039680435.1 of Mizugakiibacter sp. NCBI lineage: Bacteria > Pseudomonadati > Pseudomonadota > Gammaproteobacteria > Lysobacterales > Rhodanobacteraceae > Mizugakiibacter > Mizugakiibacter sp. The sequence goes on from NZ_JBDKSX010000131.1 coordinate 14,141, forward strand.
GGCGTCGATCAGCAGCAGGTCGCCGTCGCGCAACGGCGCACGGTTGGCGCTGTAGTGCGCCACGCAGGCGTTGGCGCCGCCGGCGACGATCGGCGGATACGACGGCACCGCGCCGCGCGCGCGCATGGCGTGCAGCAGCGCGGCCTCGACCTCGTACTCGCCGGCGCCGGGGCGGGTGGCGCGGATCGCGGCGTGATGGGCGTGCGCGGCCACCTCCGCGGCGCGGCGCATCAGCTTCAGCTCGGCGCGCGACTTGTACAGGCGCTGGTCGTGCAGCAGGTGCGCCAGCGCGACGAATTCCTTCGGCACCACGCCGCCGCCGCGCAGCGCGCGCAGCCGGCGCACCCACATCAGCAGCTTGGCGTCGAAGTCGGCGTCGCGGCCGAAGTGGCAGTACAGGCGCGCGCGGCCCTCGATCATGCCGGGCAGGATGTCGTCGATGTCGTCGATTGGGAACGCGTCGTCCTTGCCGAAGTCGCGCACCGCGCCCTCGCTGCCGATGCGCGCGCCGTCGAAGCGCTCGCGCTCGGGCGCGCGCTCGCGGCAGAACAGGATCGTCTCGCCGGCGCGGCGCCCGGGCAGCAGCGCCAGCACCGCCTCCGGCTCGGGAAAGCCGGTGAGGTAGTGGAAGTCGGAATCCTGCCGGTACGGGTAGGCGGCATCGGCGTTGCGCATGCGCTCGGGCGCCGCGGCCACGATCACCGCGGCGTCCTCGCCGGCCATGCGCATCAACTGGCGCCGGCGCCGCGCGAACTCGGCAGGTGCGATCATCAGTGCAGGGTGCCGGGACCGGGCTTGACGCCAGGCTTGACTCCGCGCCGCGGCAGGTTCAGCTCGACGTACAGCAGCAGCACGCCGACGCGCACGAACTCGAGCACCTCGGCCAGCGCGTTCTCGTCCTCGTCGTCGTTGCCGTAGGCGAAGCGCGAGCCGGCGATGGTGCCGAGGTCGCGCAGGATCTCCTGGCCGTCGTCGCTGAGCGGACGCTGCGCGCCGAGCCCGGCCAGGCCGAGCCCGCCGAGAAAGCCGCGGCACCATTCGACCAGCGCGTCGGCGCGTTCGGCGAGCGGGCGCCCGTCCTCCGGCAGCAGCGGTGCGAAACCGAGCTCCGGATCCTCGAGCTGGGCGTGACATTCGCCGTAGAGTTGCTCCAGCACGCGGTGCGCGCCGTTGGCGGCACCGGCGTCCTCGCCCTCCAGCGCCAGCGCTTCGAGGAAGTCGCGCGCGCCGGCGCGGCCGCCGCCGCACAGGTAGCCGGTCAGCGAACCGTGCAGGTCGCTGGCGGCGACGCCGAAGCGCAGCCGGGCCAGCGCGGCGCCGAGTTCGGCGTGGGTGATGGAGGGTATCTCGGCCATGGCGCTCCCGTCGGCGCGAATTCTAGCAGCGGCGACCGGCGCCGCGGCACGTTCCGTGCAGGTTTCCCGGCCAGGCCCTACACTCCCCGCAGGGGGATATCGCGGACGCGCATGACCACGTGTGCATCGAGAAAACTCCGGCCGCTGCGCCGGATGCTGTGCGCGACCTGCCGCCGCCTGGCGCTGCTGGCCTTGGTGCTCGCCTGCGCGACGGTGGCGGCGCACGAGCGCGACTACTACTTCGAAACGCTGACCAGCGCCAACGGCCTGGCGCAGAACAGCGTCACCACGATCCTGCAGGATCCGCAGGGCTACCTGTGGTTCGTCACCCAGGGCGGCCTGCACCGCTACGACGGCTACCGCCTGCAGCGCTACCCGCACGACCCCGCGCGCGCCGACAGCCTTCCCGACAACCTGGTGTCCTCGCTGTCGGTTGCCGGCGAGGGCCGCCTCTGGGTGGGTTCGAACGCGGGCGGCCTGACCCTGTTCGATCCCGCCAGCAACCGCATCGTGCCCCTGCCGGCGACGGTCGGCCGTCCCGACCTGCCGGTATTCGCGCTCAGCGGCACGCCGGGGGGGCGGCTGCTGGTGGCCAGCGCCGAGGGCATCGACGCCGTCGATCCGCCCTACCGGCAGCGCGTGCCGCTGTGGCGGGCGCCCTCGCGCGAGCGCTCGTTCACCTACGGCTTCACGCGCTGCCCCGACGGCCAGGTCTACGCCACCACCTTCACCGGCCTGCTCGCCTTCGACCCGCACGCCACCACGGCGCGCGCGCTGGCGCGGCCCGCCGTAATCGCCCCCGAGACCGCGCTCTGCGCGGCCGCCGGCGAGCTGTTGCTGGGCGGCCCGCACGGCCTGTTCCGCTACCACCCCGCCGACGGCAGGCTCGCGCGCCTGTGGCCGGCGGCCGGCGCGGAAGCGCGCGCCACCGACGTCAGCACGATCGCGCGCGACCACGACGGCCGGCTCTGGCTGGGTGTGCGCGAGCTGGGGCTGGTGCGCCTCGACCCGGGCAGCGGCGAGGCGCGCATCCTGACCCCCGATCCGGACTTGCCGGGCAGCCTGCCGCAGTCGTACGTCAATACCCTGTTCGTCGACCGTTCCGGCCTGCTCTGGGCGGGACTGCGCTCGCACGGCGTCGCCTTCACGGATCCGGGCGGAACGCTGTTCCAGGACGTCATCGACACGAGCGCCGCGCGCACCCCCGAGGGCAACTTCGTGCGCGCGCTGTACCAGACCCCCGACGGCGCACTGTGGGTCGGTGCCGACAGCACGCTCAAGCGCTACGACCGCCGCAGCCAGCAGTTCACCGATTACGGCGCGGCCCTCACGCAGGCGCAGGAGAGCGCAGCGGCGCACGCCGCGGAAGCCGAGCGCGACGCCTTTGCACGGGCGCTCGGCGCGAACGACAGCGAGCCCGGCGTGCGCGTGTACCGCATCGCCGGCATCGGCGATGGCCGGCTGGCGGTGGCCACCAGCCGCGGCCTGTTCCAGTTCGATCCGGCCAGCGGCGGCGCGCGCGTCTATCCCATGGACGCCCACGCCAGCGCGCTGGCTGCGGTCGGCGTGCGCGCGCTGGCGGTGGACCGCGACGGCAGCCTGTGGCTGGGCCTGTCCGGACGCGGCCTGCTGCACGTGCGCGACGGCCACGTGGTGCGCCACTACCGGCACGATCCGGCCGATCCGCAAAGCCTCGCCTCCGACATCGTGGTGGTGCTGGCACAGAACCACGATGGCCGCGTCTGGGCCGGCACCACGGACGGCCTGTCGCTGATCGACCCTGCCAGCGGCACGATCCGCACCTTCCGCGAGAATCCGGGCCACCCGGACTCGCTGAGCGGGCGCGTGGTCACCGATCTGCAGGTGGCCGACGACGGCACGCTGTGGGTCGGCACGCAGAGCGGCCTCAACCGGCTGGTGGCGACGGACGCCCGCGGCGCGCACTTCCGCCGCTACCTGGTCAGCGAAGGCCTGCCCGACCCGACCGTCTACTGCGTCCTCGACGACGCCTCCGGGCAGCTCTGGATCAGCTCCAACCTCGGCATTTCGCGGCTGAATCCCGCCGACGGCAAGGTACGCTCGTTCACCCTGCGCGACGGCCTGCAGGGCCTGGAATACAACAGCAACGTCTGCCTGCGCCTGCGCTCCGGCGAACTGATGTTCGGCGGAGTGGCCGGCATGGACCGCGTGCAGCCGGAACGCCTGCGGCAGAGCGGCTACGATCCGCCGGTGGTGGTCACCGCGGTGCAGATCGACAACCGCCTGACCGACGCGTCGCCGCCCGCCGACGGCCAGTTGCGCCTGCAGCGCGCCGATCGCCTGCTGCGCGTCGACTTCGCCGCGCTCGACTTCGCCGCGCCGGCGCTGAACCGCTTCCAGTACCGCCTGCACGGCTTCGACAACGACTGGATCGACGCCGGCACGCGGCACAGCGCCACCTACACCAACCTGCCCGCCGGCCGTTATCGCTTCGAGGTGCGCGGCAGCAACCACGAGGGCGTGTTCGGCAAGGGCGTGGCCGCGCTCGGCGTCGAGGTGATGCCGCCGTGGTGGGCGACCCGCACGATGCGCGCGGCGCTGGCGCTGGCCGCCTCGCTGGCGGCCCTGCTGGGCTGGTACGCCTGGCGCGGCAGGCGCCGCGAGGAGCGGCGCCACCGCGAGCAGTTGCAGCAGCACGAGGACCGCCTGCGGCTGGCCCTGTGGGGCTCGGGCGACGAGTTCTGGGACTGGGACATGCGCCAGGGCCAGCTCTACCGCATGGGCGCCGACCAGTTGCTCGGCAGCCGCCGCGGCGACCGCATTTCCGCCGAGGACTGGCGCAATTTCGCCGTGCATCCGGACGACCTGCCGCGCGTCGAGCGCGCGCTGGCCGACCACGTCAACGGCCTGACCGACCACTTCGAGGCCGAGTACCGCGTGATCAACGCGCGCGGCGAATGGGTGTGGACGCTGTCGCGCGGCAAGGTGGTCGAGCGCGACGCCCAGGGTCAGCCGCTGCGCGTGTGCGGCACCGCGCGCGACGTGACCTTCTCGCGCGCGATCGAGCGCGATCGCCGCATCGCCGCCGAGGTGATCCGCAGCATGGCCGAGGCGGTCACCGTCTGCGATCTGGACTTCCGTTTCACCTCGGTCAACCAGGCCTTCACGCGCATGGCCGGCTACGGCGAGGAAGAGGTGCTGGGCCAGGACGCGACCATCCTGAATTGCCACCAGCACCCGCCCGAGGCCTACGAGCAGGTGCGCCGCATCCTCACCGAGACCGGCCACTGGCGCGGCGAGCTGTGGCAGCGGCGCAAGGACGGCGAGGAGTTCCTGTGCTGGATGGAACTCAGCGAAGTGCGCGACGCCGGCGGTGCACGCACCCACTACGTCGGCGTGCTGTCCGACATCACCGACCGCAAGCGCGTCGAACAGGAGCTGCGCTACCTCGCCAACTACGACACCCTGACCGGCCTGCCCAACCGTACCCTGCTGGGCGAGCGCCTCGGCCACGCGATCATTCGCGCGCGCCGCAGCGGGCGCAAGGTCGCCGTGCTGTTCCTCGACCTCGACCGCTTCAAGCACGTCAACGACTCGATGGGCCACGCCGCCGGCGACCGCATGCTGAAGGCGGCCGGCGCGCGCCTGCGCGCCTGCGTGCGCGAGCACGACACCGTCGCCCGCCTGGGCGGCGACGAGTTCACCGTGGTACTGGAGGACATCCGCGACACCCTCGACGCCGAGACGATGGCGCGCAAACTGCTGGAAGCCTTCAGTGCGGCGCTGGAACTGGAAACCAGCCAGGAAGTGGTGATCTCGCCGTCGATCGGCATCAGCCTGTACCCGGACCACGGCCAGGTGCCGACCGACCTGCTGAAGTACGCCGACACCGCGATGTACCAGGCCAAGGACCGCGGCCGCAACACCTGGATGGTGTACACCGAGGCCATGGACGCGCAGGCGCGCATGCGCGCCACCATGATCGCCGCGCTGCGCCGCGCGCTCGAGCGCAACGAGTTCAGCGTGGTCTACCAGCCCAAGCAGTCGCTGTCCGACGACCGCATCACCGGCGTCGAGGCGCTGCTGCGCTGGCACAGCGAGGATCTCGGCGAGATCCCGCCCAGCGAGTTCATCCCGCTGGCCGAGGAAACCGGGCAGATCGTCGAGATCGGCGAGTTCGTGCTGGCGACGGCCTGCGCCGAGCTGCGCCGCTGGCGCGAAGCCGGACTGCGCGGCCTGACCATGGCGGTGAACCTGTCGGTCGCCCAGCTCACCCGCGGCGAGCTGACCAGCCACCTGTGCGACATCCTCGCCGAGCACGACGTCGCGCCCGACCAGCTCGAGCTGGAACTCACCGAGAGCATGGTCATGGCCAACGCCGAGCAGTCGGTGCGCACGCTCGGCGAGCTGAAGGCGATCGGCGTGCGCGTCGCCATCGACGACTTCGGCACCGGCTACTCGTCGCTGGCCTACCTCAAGCGGCTGCCGATCGACAGCGTCAAGATCGACAAGGAATTCGTCGGCGACATCACTTCCGACCCCGACGACGAGGCGATCACCGCCACGGTGATCGCGATGGCGCACTCGCTGGGCCTGAACGTCGTCGCCGAGGGCGTCGAGACGCGCGAGCAGCTGGAGTACCTTCGCGAGCAGAACTGTGACGAAATCCAGGGACACTGGCTGTCGCGGCCGCTGCACGCGGAGGCCTGCCTCGCTTTCCTGCAGCAGCGCGTTGACCGCCTGCGCGTCAGCCACCTATAGTCGATCGCCATGACCGATGCCGATCCGCTCAAGGCCGAAATCCAGGCTCTGGACGTCTCCCTCGACAGCCTGCTGGACACGCTCAGGCGGCTGGCCGAGGAGAACCAGAGCCTGCGCCACAGCCAGGAACAGCTCGCCAGCGAGCGGGCCGGGCTGCTCGCGCGCAACGAGCAGGCGCGCACGCGCGTCGAGGCGATGATCCAGCGCCTGCGCGCACTGGAAAACCCGGGCTGACGCCCGCGGCAGGGGGAACCGCGATGAGCGCCGCCGAACCGGTCAACGTCAAGCTGCTGGACCGCGAGTTCCTCGTCGCCTGCGCGCCCGAGGAGCGCGCCGGCCTGCTCGCCGCCGCCGCGCTGATCGACGGCAAGATGCGCGAAATCCGCGCCAACGCGAAGACGCCGGGCTTCGACCGCATCGCGGTGCTCGCCGCGCTCGGCGTGGCACACGAATTGCTCGACCTGCGCCAGCGCCACGACGCGCAGGCGCGCACGCTGAGCGACGGGCTCGGCACGCTGCGACGCAAGCTTGAAGGCGCCCTGCTGACGCACTTAAAATAGCCGCAAGGTGTCCCCTGCGGTGTGCGACCAGCGCACTCCAACATTTGCCTTGTTCCTATTACACGACCCCGGGTCGGCAACAACGCGGTCAGTGCGCAAGTCCGTCACGTGCGGAAAGCCTAAAGCCACGTAAGCCCTCCCACCTGATCCTCGGGATCAAGGTCGTTCGGTGCGCACCGGCACCGCGGAGGGCACCCCACTTTCTTCCCGCACGGAACCTGCGTGGACGCCGCCGACCGCCGTGACCAGCGTGCGCGCCTGAGCGAGCGGCGCCAGGCCCTTCCCGCCGCCGCGCGCATCGAAGCCGCGCAAGGCGTCGCGCGCCAGCTCGAGCGGCTGCCCGAGTTCATGGTCGACCCGCGCATCGGCGGCTACTGGGCCGTGACCGGCGAGCTGCCGCTGAACATCGCCGTCGGCCGGCTGGGCGCACGCGGGCAGCGCTACCACCTGCCGGTGATCGCCGGTGCACGCAGCCTGATGTTCGCGCCGTACCGCAGCGGCGATGCGCTCGAAGCGAACCGCTACGGCATTCCCGAACCGGTCGTGCCGCGCGCGCAGTGGCTGTCGCCGCCGGAACTGGACGTGGTGCTGGTGCCGCTGCTGGCGTTCGACCGCCGCGGCCACCGGCTCGGCTTCGGCGGCGGCTACTACGACGCCAGCTTCGCCTTCCTGCGCGAGCAAGCGCGGCCGGCGCGGCCGCTGCTGGTCGGCGTCGGCTACGCGTTCCAGGAAATCTCCGCGCTGCGCGCGCAGCCCTGGGACGTGCGCCTCGACTACGTCGCCACCGAGCAGGACCTGATCGACTGCACCGCCGCCTGAGACGAGACGCGATGGCCCACTGGCTGATGAAGTCCGAACCCGAAGCCTTCTCGATCGACGACCTCGCGCGCAAGCGCAAGGAAGCCTGGGACGGCGTGCGCAACTACCAGGCGCGCAACTTCATGCGCGACGGCATGCGGCCCGGCGACAAGGCGTTCTTCTACCACTCCAACTGCGCCGCGCCCGGCATCGTCGGCATCGCCGAGGTCGCCAGCGCCGCCTACCCCGACCCCACCCAGTTCGACCCGCGCAGCCGCCACTTCGACGCCGGCAGCACGCGCGACGAGCCGCGCTGGGTGCTGGTCGACGTGAAGTACGTGCGCAAGCTGAAGCGCATCATCACCCTCGACGAGCTGAAGACCCACCCCGAACTCGCGGCGATGCCGCTGGTGCAGCGCGGCACCCGCCTGTCCGTGCAGCCGGTGACGCAGGCCCAGTGGGACTTCATCCTCGGGCTGGAGTGAGCCGGCGCCGGAAACCGGAACGAACGACATGGCGCGATTGCCGCGCAGGCGGGAATCCCCTGCGCCTCCCGCGCGCATGCCGAAACGCGGCAGCGACGATAGGCTATCCTGACCGCCGCCGCGGCCACGGCCGCCGTCCACCACCTACCGCGCATCCTCATGAGCAAAGACAACGAGAAACGCCTGGCCGGCGAAGCCGCGATCCGCTACGTCGAGGACGGCATGGTGGTCGGGGTCGGCACCGGCTCCACCGTCGCGTACTTCATCGAAGCGCTGGCCAGGCGGCGCGACCGCATCGAGGGCGCGGTGTCCAGCTCCGAGCAGAGCACGCGCCTGCTGCGCGAGCGCGGCATCGAGGTGCTGGACCTCAACGCCGCCGGCGAACTGCCGCTGTACGTCGACGGCGCCGACGAGTGCGATCCGCACAGGCGCCTGATCAAGGGCGGCGGCGCCGCGCTGACGCGCGAGAAGATCGTCGCCGCGGCGTCGAAGCGCTTCGTCTGCATCATCGACAGCGGCAAGCGCGTGGACATCCTCGGCAAGTTTCCGCTGCCGGTCGAGGTGATCCCGATGGCGCGCAGCTACGTCGCCCGCGAGATCGTCAAGCGCGGCGGCAATCCGGTGTGGCGCGACGGCGTCGTCACCGACAACGGCAACTGGATCCTCGACGTGCACGGCCTCGCCATCGTCGACCCGGTCGGCCTCGAGCGCGACCTCAACCAGCTCGCCGGCGTGGTCACCGTCGGCCTGTTCGCGCAGCGCCCCGCCGACGTCGTGCTGGTCGGCGACCGCGAGATGACCTGAAGCGCGACGCGCCGGGTCAGCGCGCGAGCGACGCGAGCACGTTCGCCATGCCGGCCTGCTGCAGCAGCGCGAGCGCCGCGACGCGCTCGGCGCGGTGCAGGTCGTCGTCAGCAACGAAAGGCGTCGCGCGCAGGCGCTCGATGTAGGCTTGCGGCAAACCCTGCTGCTGCGCGCCGGCGACGACCAGCGCCAGGTACCAGTCGTAGGGCGGCACGTCGACCCAGCGCCTGAGCGCGCGATAGGCCAGCACCTCGACCACGCCGCCGCCTTCCGGCACCACCTCCACCATGCAGCGCTTGTAGCCGTCGTCCGTGCCTTCGGCCAGATTGAGCGCGGGGAACCGATCCTCCGGCACGTCCCACAGCACGCCGTGCACGGCCTCGCCTTCGGCCGACTCGAATGCGCACTTGCTCGACCCGTCCGCGCTGGCCTTGTCGAACACCAACCGGTTATCCGGCAGCGCCGCGCGCCCCACATGGACCACGCCGGGACAGCACGCCAGCAGCCGCTCGCGCAGCAGGTTGGGCCCATAGGTGAAGTAGCGGATCGTGGTCATCGTGCCTCCCGCAGACCGCTCCGAAGCCGTCTTTGCGTCATCTGCGGCGCTTCGGCGGCGCGCCCATGGGCTCCACCCTCGCGCCGCAGCACTCGCAGCGATCCGCGCTCGCGCCGGCCGCAGAATCCCCGCGCAGCACCGCCGGCTATCGTCTGCGTCCGCGGAAACGCGCGCAAGGACGCAGATCAAGATCGCAACGGCCGTTCGCCGTACGCGGCACAACTGCCCCGACCCTGCACGCGGCTTCAGCCGCCATCCCGCTTCGGGATGAGCCCGGAAACCACAGGCACAAAAAACCCCGCAATCGCGCGGGGTTTTTGTTCTTCGGGTCTCGCCGAGACCGTTGGATGGCTGGGGGACTAGGATTCGAACCTAGATAGGCAGAGTCAGAGTCTGCAGTCCTACCATTAGACGATCCCCCAAAAACGGATCGCTGCCAGTAGCCCCGATCAGCGCTTGGAGAACTGGGTGGCGCGGCGGGCCTTGTGCAGGCCGACCTTCTTGCGCTCGACCTCGCGGGCGTCGCGGGTCATGAAGCCGGCCTTGCGCAGCGGCGACTTCAGCGTCTCGTCGTACTCGACCAGCGCGCGGGCGATGCCGAGGCGGATGGCGCCGGCCTGGCCGGTCATGCCGCCGCCCTCGACCGTCACCAGCACGTCGAACTTGTCGGCGCTCTGGGTCAGCTCGAGCGGCTGGCGCACGATCATGCGCGAGGTTTCGCGGCCGAAGAACGCGTCGAGCGGCTTGCCGTTGACGGTGATGTTGCCGCTGCCCTTGCGCAGGAACACGCGCGCTGCGGAGCTCTTGCGGCGGCCGGTACCGTAATTCTGCTGCGTCGTCGCCATGGGATCCTCAGATTTCGAGCGGCTGCGGTTGCTGGGCGGTATGCGGATGCTCCGCGCCGCGGTACACCTTGAGCTTCTTGAACATCGCGCGGCCGAGCGGATTCTTCGGCAGCATGCCCTTCACGCCGATCTCGATCGCGCGCTCGGGGTGCTTGGCCAGCATGTCGCGCAGCGACATCGACTTCAGGTTGCCCACGTAACCGGTGAAGCGGTGGTAGTACTTGTCGTCGAGCTTGGCGCCGGTGACGGCGACCTTCTCGGCATTGACCACCACGATATAGTCGCCGGTGTCCACATGCGGGGTGAACACGGGCTTGTGCTTGCCGCGCAGCCGGCGCGCGATCTCCGAGCACAGTCGGCCAAGCGTCTTGTCCGTGGCGTCGACCACGAGCCAATCGCGCTTGACGCTCTCCGGCTTGGCGCTGAACGTCTTCATCTCGAAACCTTTGCCGTTCGAGGCACTTAAAAGTCAAAACGAAAGGCGCGAGAGAATAGCGGATGCCTCTCGCGCACGCAAGCCCGCGGGCCGCGGGTCGGGGAACGCACATGATAGCATGACGGGGATGTCCGAGACTCCCCGCGCCGACCGCATCGTCGCCCTGGCCGACCAGTGCGTGCAGTGCGGGCTGTGCCTGCCGTACTGCCCCACCTACGGCCTGGACCGCACCGAGACGGAGTCGCCGCGCGGCCGCATCGCCCTGGCACGGGCCGTCGCCACCGGCACCCTGATCGCCGACGCCGACCTGTGCGGCCACCTCGACCACTGCCTCGGCTGCCTGGCTTGCGAGCGGGTGTGCCCGTCCGGCGTGCAGTACGGCGCGCTGCTGGCCGAGACCCGCGCCCTGCTCGGCCCGTCTTCGCCGCGCGTGCGCCGGCTGGCCGCGCTGCTGGAGCGACCGGCCCTGCTGCGCGCGGTCGCCGCCCTGCTGCGCGCGACCGCGGCCTGGCGCTGGCTGCCGGCGCTGGCGCGGCGGCTGCCGGCCGACTCGGCGCTGCGTGCCGCGCTGG
>NZ_JBDKSX010000132.1:0-9166 GCF_039680435.1 Mizugakiibacter sp.
CACTTAGGTTCAAGGGTTGGACGCTTGCTATCGTGGACTTCCATCCACCGCAAGGCGCCCACACAAGTCACCTGCGCACACTGTCAAAGATCAATCGCTTGCAGCGCCAACTTCGCACCGCACCTCACGGCGTTTCGCCCGAGGGAGCCGCACATTCTACATCCCTTTTCTCTTCCGTCAACACCCGAAGGCGTCGAACACACCCGCGTGTCGCACGACTCGCCGACCGGCGAGTCATGCGGAAGGGGCCGAGATGATACGCCGCGCCTTCGACGGTGGGAAGGGGCGGCGCGCCGCGCGATGTTGCGGGCGCGCTACACTGCACGCCCGCGTCGACTCGCCGCGCGCATCCGCCGGTTGTCCCGATGAAGCACGTGCTGCCGCTGCTGCTGCTGATGTCCATCGCCGCGGGCGCTTCCGCCGCGGGCCCGCAACGAAACTACGTGGCGCTGCGCGGCCACCGCATCGCGGTGGAAGTCGCCAACGACGACGCCAGCCGCGCGCAGGGCCTGATGTTCCGTGACCGCATCGCCACCGACCGCGGCATGTTGTTCGTGTTCGCCGACGACGCGCCGCGCGAATTCTGGATGAAGAACACGCGCATCCCGCTCGACATGCTGTTTTTCGACGCCGACGGCAAGCTGGTGGCGGTACAGCGCGACGCGCAGCCGTGCCGGCAGGATCCGTGCGCCATCTATCCCAGCAACGCGCCGGCGCGCTACGTGCTCGAGCTGGCCGGCGGCAGCGCCGCGCGCATGGGCGTCACGGTCGGCGATACGCTGTCGATCCACGCCGATCTCGGCGAGGTGCGCTGATCCGGCGCGGCCTGCGCATCGTCGAGCAGGCGGCGGCACGGCAGCTCCGCGCGGTACGGCACCAGCGGCCCGGGCAGGGCGCCGTCGCGCTCGAACCAGTCGTCGGTGAAGGGCACGAACTGTTTCATGTTCCACCTCCTCGCGGAAGGCAGTGAAACAGCCATGCGTGTCGGCGCAATGACGACGGCTGGCGCAACGCGGGCGGCGCCGCGGCCGCGTGCGGGCGGACTCAGTTCTCGACGATCAGCTCGAAGTCGGCCTTGGTCACGCCGCAGTCCGGGCAGGTCCAGGTGTCGGGAATGTCTTCCCAGCGCGTGCCCGGCACAATGCCGTCCTCGGGATGGCCGAGCGCTTCGTCGTAGATGAAGCCGCAGACCACGCACATGAACTTGCGGTAGGTCTCGGTGTGGACGATGGCGGCGGCGGTAGAGGTCATGGGAGCGAAACGCATGTCGACGGTTGAATTCTGTTCATTGTCTCAGGTCGCGGACACCCACGAAAGCGCGCACGGCAGGCACGCGGCGGGGCGCTCGTGACGCGCGCCCGGCTGTCCGGCCGCGGCCTGTACGCGATCACCGACGGACCGCGCGCCGACCTGCGCGACGCCGCGGCGGCGGCGCTGGACGGCGGCGCCACGCTGCTGCAGTACCGTGACAAGACCGCCGATGCGCCGCGCCGATTGCGCGAAGCGCAAGCGCTGGCGCAGCTTTGCGCGGACCGCGGCGTGCCGCTGATCGTCAACGACGACATCGAACTGGCCGCCGCCGTCGGCGCCGCCGGCGTGCATCTCGGCGAGCACGACGACGACATCGCCGCCGCGCGCGCGCGCCTCGGCGCGGACGCGATCGTCGGCGTGTCCTGCTACGACTCGGCGCGGCGGGCGCGACAACTTGCCGCAGCCGGCGCCGACTACCTCGCCTTCGGCGCGTTCTTCCCCTCGTCCACCAAACCCGCGGCGCGCCGCGCGGCACCGGCGCTGCTGCGCGAGGCGCGCGCGCTCGGCCTGCCGCTGGTGGCGATCGGCGGCATCACGCCCGACAATGGCGGCACCCTGGTCGAAGCGGGCGCCGACTACCTCGCCGTGATCGCCGCGGTATTCGGCGCCGCCGACGTGCGCGCCGCGGCGCGCCGCTTCGCCGACCTTTTCGCCACCACCCGATCCCGCCAGCCATGACCCGCAATCACGAACTCTTCCGCCGCGCGCAGGAACTGCTGCCCGGCGGCGTCAACTCGCCGGTGCGCGCCTTCAAGTCGGTCGGCGGCGAGCCGTTCTTCACCGCGCGCGCGGACGGCGCCTACCTGTGGGACGTCGAGGGCACGCGCTACATCGACTACGTCGGCTCGTGGGGGCCGATGGTGGTCGGCCACAACCACCCGCAGGTGCGCGCGGCGGTGGAACGCGCGGTGCGCGACGGCCTCTCGTTCGGCACGCCGTGTCCGGCCGAGGTGACGATGGCGGAGACGATCGCGCGCCTGGTGCCGTCGGTCGAGATGGTGCGCATGGTCAACTCCGGCACCGAGGCGACGATGTCGGCGATCCGCCTGGCGCGCGGCGCCACCGGCCGCAACAAGGTGGTGAAGTTCGAGGGCTGCTACCACGGCCACGGCGACAGCTTCCTGGTCAAGGCGGGCTCCGGCGCACTGACGCTGGGCGTGCCGACCTCGCCGGGCGTGCCGAAGGCGAACGCCGACCTCACGCTCACCCTGCCCTACAACGATCTCGCCGCCGTCGAAGCGCTGCTTGCCGCCGAAGGCGACGACATCGCCTGCGTGATCGTCGAGCCGATCGCCGGCAACATGAACTGTATCCCGCCGCGCGAAGGCTACCTGCAGGGCCTGCGCGAACTGTGCACGCGCCACGGCGCGCTGCTGATCCTCGACGAGGTGATGACCGGCTTCCGCGTCGCGCTCGGCGGCGCGCAAGAGCTGTACGGCGTCACCCCCGACCTGACCACGTTCGGCAAGATCATCGGCGGCGGCATGCCGGTCGGCGCCTACGGCGGGCGCCGCGACCTGATGCAGCAGATCGCACCGGCCGGCCCGGTCTACCAGGCCGGCACGCTCTCCGGCAATCCGGTGGCGATGGCGGCGGGCCTGGCCATGCTGGAGCTGATCCAGCAGCCCGGCTTCCACGCCGATCTGCAGCGCAAGACGCGCCTGCTCACCGACGGCCTGCGCGCGGTCGCGACCGAGGCCGGCGTGCCGTTCAGCGTCAACCGCGTGTGCGGCATGTTCGGCCTGTTCTTCACCGACGCGAAAGTCGAGACCTACGCGCAGGCCACCGCCTGCGACACGGGCGCGTTCAACCGCTTCTTCCACGGCATGCTGAAGCGCGGCGTGTACCTGGCGCCATCGGCGTTCGAGGCGGGGTTCATGTCCGCCGCGCACGGCGAGCAGGACATCGCCGACACGCTGGACGCCGCGCGCGCGGCGTTCCGCGAAGCGAAGGCCGGCTGAGTTCAGCGGCCGACGAACGCCGCCAGCGCATCGCGCAGGCGGCGCAAGCCGTCCACCACGTCGGCATCGCCGATCACCAGCGGCGGCACCAGGCGCAGCACGTCGGGGCCGGCCTGCAGCAGCAGCAGACCGTGCTGCAGCGCAAGCTCGAGCACCTCGCCCGCGCGCCCCTCGTATTGGTCGCGCAGCACCGCGCCAAGCATCAGGCCGCGGCCGCGCACTTGGGCGAACACGCCGAGCTCCGCGTCGATGCGCGCCAATCCTTCGCGCAGCGCGCGGCCCTGGCGCTCGACGTTGCCGAGCAGCTCGGGCGCGCGCAGCCGCCGCAGCGCCACGCGCGCCACCGCCGCCGCCAGCGGATTGCCGCCGAAGGTGGTGCCGTGCGCGCCGTACTGCATGACCTCGGCCACCTTCGGCGCGGCCAGCATCGCGCCGATCGGGAAGCCGGCGCCCAACGCTTTCGCCAGCGTGACGATGTCCGGCGCCACGCCGTCCTGCACGTGCGCGAACAGCGTGCCGGTGCGACCCATGCCGGCCTGGATCTCGTCGCACACCAGCAGCGCGCCATGGCGATCGCACAGCGCGCGCAGGTGCGCGAGGAAGCCGGGCGCCGCCGGCATCACGCCGCCCTCGCCCTGCACCGGTTCCACCAGTACGCCGGCGATGTCGCCGGCCGCGAACGCCGCCTCGGCCTGCGCGGCGTCGTTGAAATCGCAGTAGCGGAAACCCGCGGGCAACGGCTCGTAGCCTTGCTGGTATTTCGGCTGCGCGGTGGCGGTGACGGTCGCCAGCGTGCGGCCGTGGAACGAGCCGCGAAAGCTGAGGATCGTGCGCCGCTCCGGCGCGCGCCCCTGCGCCGCCGCCCATTTGCGCACCAGCTTGATCGCCGCCTCGTTGGCTTCCGCGCCGGAGTTGCACAGGAACGCGCGCGCGGCGAAGCCGGAGGCCTCGACCAGTTCCTCGGCGAGCCGCAGCGGCGGCTCGCTGTAGAACACGTTGCTGGTGTGCCAGAGCTTGCCGGCCTGCGCGGTCAGCGCCGCGACCAGTTCCGGATCGGCGTGGCCGAGCGCGTTGACCGCGATGCCGGCCGCGAAGTCGACGTACTCGCGATTGTCCAGATCCCACACGCGCGCGCCGCGGCCGCGATCGAGGATCACCTCGCGCGGCCGGTACACCGGCAGGTAGTAGCGCTGGCCCTTGCGGACGAGTTCGGCGCTGGCCGCGCCGGGCAACGTGGGGTCGATCATCGATGGCTCCGCCGGCCGCGCCACCGGCGCGCCACAGCCGCGCATTATGCGGCCGCCGACTGTATCGCGCGGGCGTGGGGCGTAACAGATTTGATACAGCCTGCCGCTGCCGCGCCGTCCGCGCCAACAGCCTGAAATGCGTTGCGAATTCGCACTCGTCGCGCGCGGCGCCGCGGCGCGCACCGTAACAGGCGCGTTACGGTCCCGGCGCGGCGGCCGCGCGCGACCATGTCGACTGTCCGGCCGCAACCCCGCGCCGCTGCGTGGCTTTCCACGAAATGCGCCGGAGCGCCACGGCGCCGGCATCAAGCTTGCACATGCATGGCGCGCGTCGACCCGCTCCCCTGATCGGCGGGTCCGCGACATCCCCCAAGGAGGAATTTATGAAACGCACCCTACTCGCGTCCGCAGTCTGTCTCGCGCTCGGACTCAGCAGCCTGGCGTGGGCCGACGACACCCAGTCGGGAACCGGATCGATGGCGGACCATCACTCGTTCGCCTACCAGAAGAGCGACAGCAGCACCGGTGACAACCGCGACAACAAGGGCAAGGCCTATGCCGACGGTTACGGCACGGCGGCCGCCAACAACGGCTCGACCGCGACCGCGACCTTCTCCAACTCGTTCAACAGCAGCAAGGCCGTAGCGATCAGCCGACTGGAAGGCGCCGTCTCCAACATCAGCATCTCCGACATCGGCAACGTCGCCGACAACGCCGGCAACGCCAACGGCGGATCCGGCGGCAAGGGCGGCGCCGGCTACGGCGGCCCGGGCTACGGCGGCGACGGCTATGGCGGCGACGGCTACGCCGGTAACGGCGGCGACGGCGGCAACGGCGGCCGCGGCGGCAACGGCGGCAGCGCGCTCAACGGCAGTGCCAGCGCCGGCGATTCCAGCAACGGCAGCGCCACGATCGGCGACGCCAGCGCCGGCAACGGTGGCGACGGCGGCGACGCCTACGCCAAGGGCACCAACGGCGGCGACGGTTACGGCAAGGGCGGCCACGCCGGTTCCGAGTCCGCCGGCCTCGGCGGTGGCGGCGACGCCTACGGCGGCAACGCACACAATCGCAGAAGCGACGGCTCGACCGCGACCGGCGGCGCGGGCACGGCCGGCACCGGTACGGGCACGGGCGGATCGTCCAGCGCGACCGGCGGCGCCGGTTCGGGCAGCGGTGGGACCGGCGGCTCGCTGGCCAACGCGGCCGGCACCGGCGGTGCGGGTGGCAGCGCCACCAACGGCAGCGCCACCAACGGCGGCGCCTCCTCCAGCGCCTCCAACGGCAGCGCCACCGCCGGTGACGGCGCGGTCGGCGCGGTCGGCGCGCCGGGCGGCGACGGCGGCACCGGCAACGGCGGCACCGGCAACGGCGGCGTCGGCAACGGCGCGGTCGGCGGCGCGGGCGGCGCGGGCGGAAACGCCTATGCGGATGCCGGCACGTTCAACATGTCGAACAACATGACGAGCGTCGGCCAGTCCGCGGCCGGGATCATGGTCGCCAACCAGAACAGCGGTATGGCGTCGCTGGTCCAGCAGGCGGTCACCGTGCAGGCCAACCTGACGGTCGGCCCGTGAGCGAATGAGCGGAGAGCGGGCCGCGGAGCGCAGGGAACGCGCTCCGCGGCATGGCTGCGCAGCACGCGTGCGGATGGCGCCCACTTGCGACGTCGCACCGGCGGATGCCGGCGCGAGCGACGGAAGCACGTCCACGCACGATGCGCGCGGACCGCGCATCCGCCAGGAGGAATCATCATGAATGCCCATGCAAGGGTCTGGGTGGCGGGAGTGCTGCTGTGCCTGCCCTGCGCCAGTGCGTTCGGACAGCAGGGCGCGGCACCGGTCCCCGTCGCCGCGGCGCAAGCCGCAACGATTCCCGACAGCGTGCCGGCACGGCCCGTCGATGCGCGAGCCGCGTCCGCGGCCCCGGTCGCGGGCATGGGAATCCCGCTGAACGCGCTCGCGCTCGACCACCACCGCGGCGGAGACAGCAGCGTCGACAACGGGATCTGGACCGACGGCACGGTGTCCGACACCAGCGCCACCAACGTCGCCACCGGCAGCAACGCGATCGGCGGCGGCGCGTTCGCCAATACCAGCGGCATCGCCACGGTGATCCAGAACTCCGGCGCGAACGTGCTGATCCAGAACGCGACCATCGTCAACGTGCAGTTCACCCCGCCATGAGACGGACCGCGCTGGCATCGCTCGCGCTCGCGTTCACGCTGCTGGCCGGCACGACAGGCGCGAACGCGCTCGAACTCGCCGGCCTGCAGGGCGGGCGCTACCGGCTGGCAGTGACCAGCCTCAAGGAAGCGCGCTTCAAGAGCACGATCCGCCAGCACTACGACTTCAGTTGCGGCTCGGCCGCCGTCGCCACTCTGCTCACCTACCAGTACGGGCAGCCGGTCAGCGAAGAAGCGGTGTTCGCGCAGATGTACGCGCACGGCGACCAGGCCAAGATCCGCAAGGAAGGCTTCTCGCTGCTCGACATCAAGCGCTACCTGGGCGCGCACGGCTACGCCGCCGACGGCTTCGAGGTGCCGCTGGAGAAGCTGGCCGAGAACCGGCTGCCCGCGATCGTGCTGATCAGCTCGAGCGGCTACCACCATTTCGTGGTGGTGAAGGGGCTCGTGAACGGGCGCGTGCTGATCGGCGATCCGGCCACCGGCACGCACGCGATGTCGCGGCGGCGCTTCGAGGCGATCTGGGAAGACCACATCCTGTTCGTCGTCCACAACCGCCGCGAGCTCGCCCGCTTCAACGATCCGGCCGACTGGCGGGTGGCGCCCGGCGCGCCGCTGCAGCTCGCGATCATCCGCGACGGCCTCGGCCACACGGTGCTGCCCAAGCACGGGCCCGGCGACATCTAGGAGCGCGCATGCGAGCCGCGGCCAGCAAGCAAATGTGGATGCGCGCCGCGCTCGGCGCCGGCCTGGCATGGCTCGCGCCCGCCCGCGCGCAGGACGCCGCCGGCAGTGACGCCGCGCATGCGCCGCCCACGCTGGCGGAAGCGGTCGCCGACCAGCTCGGCGTATACGTGGAAGCATGGGACACCGCGCCGGCAGCCGCGACGGCGTCCACCCCGGTCAGCACAGCGCAACCGGCCCCGTCGGCGATCGCCGCGAGCTCGCAGGCATACGCGGCGATCGCGGCGGCGGTGCCGCCGCCGGCGCCGACGACGATCGCGGCGATTGCGCTGGTCCCTCCCGCCGCGCCGGTCCCTCCCGTCGCGCCCGTCGCGCCTCCCGCAGCGCCCGTCGCGCCGTCGGCACCGGCGATGCCGGCGACGACCGTCGCCGCTGCCGCGCCCGCCGCGCCGCCGCCGCGCCCGCCCGGCGTCGCGCCCGCCGCGCCACCACCGCCGCCTGCGCCGCAGCTCGTCGAACGACCGGTCGCGCTGCGTCCGCGCGACGGCGGCATGGGGCCGGAACTGGCCTGGACGCCGGTCGGCGACGACCACCTCGACACGATGCGCGGCGGCTTCGAAACCCGCAGCGGCCTCAAGGTCGGCTTCGGCATCGAGCGCGTCGTCTACATCAACGGCACGCTCGCCGCGAGCACGCGCGTGGACATCGCCGACGTCGGCCACATCACCGCCGACGAGGCGCGCGAACTGGCGGCGGTGATCGGTACCGCCACCTGGATCCGCAACGGGCCCGGCAACACGTTCGATCCGGCCACGATGTCGACCACCTACGGCACCACGGTGATCCAGAACACGCTCGACAACCAGGTGATCCGCAACCAGATCACCATCAACGCGTCGGTCAACACGCTGCAGGATTTCAAGGCTCTCAATGCGCTGGGCACGCTGCAATCGGCGTTGTTCAACACGGTCGGCGGCAGATAGCACGACGGTAACGGGGCCGCGCCGGCGGACGGCGCGGGTATCGCTCGCAACATGCAAGGGAGGCGTTGCGGATCGACCGACGACGGCGCATCGAGCCGGCGGGCACGCCCGTCGGTCGGCATGCGCGACGCGGTCATCCGCGCGGAACGACATGAATCACGCGCGATCACGATGCATCGGTTCCTTGAGCTGCCTTACCCTGGCCGTGGCCGCCGGCCTGGCGCACGCGCAGTCCGCGCCGCCGACCGACGACGCGGACGCGCGCTACGCGGCGTTGCGCCAGGACGTCGACGCGCACATCGCCCGCCTGGAGGAACTGAAGCGCTCGCTGGCCGAGCAGGAGGCGGCGCTGGGCGCGCTGCAGCACGCGCTCGACGAGCAGACGCTGGCCAAGCACCGCGGCGGCACCGCCCGCAGCGGGCCGGCGCAGGCCGCGGTCGCGCAGGCGGAACCGCAGCCGCCGGCGAAGCCGGTGGGCAAGGCGCCGGAGCAGGCCTCACGTCCGCCCGAGATCGCGCCGATCTTCGACCAGCCCGGCGTGCTGACGCCGCGCCACAAGATCGTGCTGGAGCCGTCGGTGCAGTTCGGCTATTCCTCCAGCGATCGCGTGGCGCTGGTCGGCTACACCATCATCCCGGCGATCCTGATCGGCCTGATCGACGTGCGCGAGGTCAAGACCACCACGATCACCACCGCGCTGACCGCGCGCTACGGCCTGACCAACCGCTTCGAGTTCGAAGCGCGCGTGCCCTACGTGTACAGCTACGGCGATACGGTCAGCCGCGAGGTGTTCACCGG
>NZ_JBDKSX010000133.1:0-21453 GCF_039680435.1 Mizugakiibacter sp.
CGGCTGAAATGGGCGCGCGCGGAAGACGGTGCGCTGACGCCGGGCGCGCCGCTGGCGTGGGCCGACGAAACCATGCTGCACGGCCTGGCGCGCCGCTGGGCGGCGCTGCCGAATCCCGCGCGCGTGCTGGTCGCCTCGGTGGCCGGCGCCGAGCGCGACGCGGCGCTGGCCGAGGCGGTGCGCGTGCGCTTCCACGTCGAAGCCGAGTTCGTGCGCTCGCCGGCCGCGGCCTGCGGCGTGCGCAACGCCTACGCCGAGCCGGAACGGCTGGGCGTCGACCGCTTCCTGGCGATGGTCGCGGCGCGCGCGCAGCGGCTTGCGCCGTGCGTGATCGCCGGCGGCGGCACCGCGCTGACGCTGGACGCGCTGGCCGGCGACGGCCGCCACCTCGGCGGGCTGATCGCGCCGGGGCCGGCGCTGATGCAGTCGGCGCTGCGCGATGCCGCCGCGCGCGTGGTGGTGGAGCGCCCCGGCCGCATCGTCGATGCCGCCGACAACACGCCGGACGCGCTCGCCTCCGGCTGCTGGCAAGCGGCGGCGGCGCTGATCGAACGCTTCCACGCGCACATGGCCGCGGCGCTGGGCGGCGCGCCACGCGTGCTGCTCGCCGGCGGCGACGCCGACGCGCTGGGCGCGCTGCTGGCGGTGCCGCACCAGCCGCTGCGCGACGCGGTGCTGCGCGGCCTCGTCGTGTGGGCGGCGGCGCACCCGGCCTGAGCGCAGCCGATACAATGCCGGCAACCCCTGGTGCGCGCGCATGTTCTTCCGACTGCTGTTCCTGCTGCTGCTCGCCCTCAACGCCGGTGTCGCCGCGTGGCTGGCGTTCGGCGCCACGCGGGTCGCGCCGGCACCGGCGCGCACCGATGCCGGCGTGCCCGAGCTGCGCCTGCTGTCCGAACGCCCGGGTCCGCCGGAGACGCAGAGCGCGGAGCTGGACGCGGCGCCGGAATCGCGCGCCGCGCTGGCCGCGGACAAGTGCATGAGCCTCGGCCCGTTCCCCACCCAGGCCGACGTGCGCGTCGCCATCGACGCGCTGACCCCGCACGTGCCGCGCATCCAGTACCGCGAGACGCAGGCGACCCAGTCGCGCGGCTGGTGGGTGTTCCTGCCGGCGTTCGCGACCCGCGAGCAGGCGCTGCAGACCGCGCGCGCGCTGTCGGCGAAGGGCGTGCGCGACTACTACGTGGTCACCGCCGGCGACCAGCAGAACACCATCTCGCTGGGCCTGTTCCACGACCCCGGCAACGCCGAGCGCCGCCGCGCGCAGGTGACCGAACTGGGCTTCCAGCCGCAGTTGCGCGAGCGCGTCGAGGCGATGCCGGTCTACTTCGTCGACTTCGCGCTGCCGGACACGCCGCAGTTCGACTGGCGTACCTGGCTGCCGCAGCGCGCCGACATGCAGGCGCAGCCGGTGGCCTGCTTCTGAACAGGCCGCACAAGCCGGAGTCGCCGCGCAACCGTTACCCACGAACTTGAGGGAAGACCTGCCATGAGCCGCATCCGTGCCTGGGCCGCGCCGCGCGCCGGCGCCGATCTCGCGCCGTTCGAATACGATCCCGGCCCGCTCGGCGCGGACGAGGTGGAGATCGCGGTCGAGTCCTGTGGCATCTGCCATTCCGACCTGTCGATGCTCGACAACGCCTGGCGGCGCAGCGCGTATCCGCTGGTGCCGGGCCACGAGGTCGTCGGGCGCGTCGTGGCGCGCGGCGCCGCGGTGCCGGCGGCCGCGCGCGCGCTCGGCCAGCGCGTCGGCGTGGGCTGGAACGCGTCGAGCTGCACGCACTGCGCGCAGTGCGTGGCCGGCGACGCGCACCTGTGCGCGGACGGCGGCGAAACCATCGTCGGCCGCCACGGCGGCTTCGCCGAGCGCGTGCGCTGCCAGTGGGCGTGGGCGACGCCGCTGCCGGAGGGCGTGGACGCGGCCAGCGCGGGGCCGCTGTTCTGCGCCGGCGTCACCGTGTTCAGCCCGATCGTCGAGTTCGGCGTGAAGCCGACCGACCGCGTCGCCGTGGTCGGCATCGGCGGGCTCGGCCACCTCGCGCTCGGCTTCCTGCGCGCCTGGGGCTGCGAGGTGACCGCGTTCACCTCGAGCGCCTCCAAGCACGCCGAGGCGCTGGCGCTGGGCGCGCACCGCGCGGTCGACAGCCGCGACGCCGGCGCGCTGAAGGCGCTGGCCGGCGCCTTCGACTTCGTGCTGGTCACGGTCAACGTGCCGCTGGACTGGACCGCGCTGCTGCGCACGCTGGCGCCGCGCGGCCGCCTGCACTTCGTCGGCGCGGTGCTGGAGCCGCTGGCGCTGCCGGCGTTCGGCCTGATCGGCGGACAGAAGCAGGTGTCCGGTTCGCCGATGGGACGGCCGGCCACGGTGGCGGCGATGCTGGACTTCTGCGCGCGCCACGCCATCGCGCCGCGCGTCGAGCGCTTCCCGATGGCGCGCGTCAACGCGGCGCTGGCGCACCTGCGCGCCGGCAAGCCGCGCTACCGCATCGTGCTGGACGCCGACTTCGCGTGAGCGGGCGGCCGCGCGGGCGCCTGCTAGAATCGCGGCGGCGCCGGCATAGCTCAGTCGGTAGAGCAACCGCCTTGTAAGCGGTAGGTCGTCCGTTCGATTCGGACTGCCGGCACCATCCCGACGCCCGCGCGCCATGGCCGGAGCTGCCGCATGAACCCGTCGGACGGCGACGATTTCGATTTCGAGGCGCGCCTCGCCGCGCTGACCCGCGACTACGTGCGCGCGCTGCCGGACAAGCGCGCCGAACTGGCGCGGCTGTGGCATGCCTGCCGCGCAGACGCCGCGGCGCCGGAGTGGGGGGCGCTGCGCCAGCTCGTGCACCGCCTGTCCGGTGCCGCGCCCAACTACGGCTTCGAGGCGCTGGGCGAGGCGGCGCGCGCGCTCGACGCGTTGCTGTCCGGCGCCAGCCCCTGTCGCGATCCGCTGCGGCTGGCGCCCGCGCTGGCTGCCTGCATCGTCGCGCTCGACGCGGCCATCGGCGGGGCCTCCTGACGCGCGTGCTGGCCGGTGTCCGCCGCGGCCGGCTATGCTTGACTGCCTTGCGCCGGCAGCGGGCGCGCCCTGCGCGCCCTGCCGCGCCGCCGTCGCACTGAAACCCGTTCGAGGAGCCGCATGCGACCGTTTGCCCCCGTTTCCCTGATCGGCGCGCCGACCGACATCGGCGCCGGCCACCGCGGCGCCTCGATGGGCCCGGAGGCGCTGCGCGTCGCCGGACTGGCGCAGGCGCTGGCCGCGCGCGGTCTGGAAGTGACCGACTGCGGCAACCTGGCCGGCCCGCTGAATCCGTGGCTGCCGCCGACCGACGGCTACCGGCACCTCGATCAGGTGGTGGCCTGGAACCGGGCGGTGATGGACGCGGTGGCGGCCGAACTGGACGGCGGACGCCTGCCGATCCTGCTCGGCGGCGACCACTGCCTGGCGATCGGCTCGATCACCGCGGTGGCGCGCCACTGCCGCGCGCGCGGCAAGAAGCTGCGCGTGCTGTGGCTGGACGCGCACGCCGACTTCAACACCAGCGAGATCACCCCGTCCGGCAACATCCACGGCATGCCGGTGGCCTGCCTGTGCGGGCTGGGGCCGCGGGCGCTGACCGACCTCGGCGGCGGCGCGCCCGCGCTGCTGCCCGGGCAGGTGCGCCAGATCGGCATCCGCTCGGTCGACGCGGGCGAGAAGAAGCTGGTGCACGACGTCGGCCTCGACATCTACGACATGCGCTACATCGACGAGGCCGGCGTCAAGCGCGCGATGGAAGAGGCGCTCGACGGGCTGGATGCCGACGCCCACCTGCACGTCAGCTTCGACGTCGATTTCCTCGACCCCGGCATCGCGCCGGGCGTCGGCACCACCGTGCCCGGCGGCCCCAACTACCGCGAGGCGCAACTGGTGATGGAGATGATCGCCGACAGCGGCCGGCTGGGCTCGCTGGACATCGTCGAGCTGAATCCCGCCTTCGACGAGCACAACAAGACCGCGATCCTGGCGGTGGACCTGGTCGAGAGCCTGTTCGGCAAGTCCACCCTGATGCGCGACTGAGGCCGCCGCGCGCGGCGGCAGTCCGACACCCCGGACTCGTCAACAATCGTTTCGGAACGCCGCGCGCGGGCGTTTCCGGCGCACGCATGCGTTCCCCGCGCACGAGTCTTGCACTGCTTCGGGCAGGGCGCCGGCGCATCCGGCGCGCCGCACTCGAGGGGAGTCGGCATGCAAAGGCAGGCATCGTCCGGCGAAGCGGACGGCCCGGACCGACGCGCGTTCCTGCGCGTGGCGCAATCGTGGCACCGCGCATCGGCGCTGCTGCTGGCCGGCGGGCTGGCGGCGCTGCTGCTCGCCCTCGCGCTGCGCGTCGCCGGCATGGCGTCGGCGTGGCACGCGCCCGCGGCGTTCGCCGCGCTGCTGCTGCTGGCCGCGGCCGGACTGGCGGCGCACGCCGTCCGCAGGCGCCTGGCGCTTGCCGAGGCGCTGCTGCGCGCGGTGCTGCAGCGCGTCGAGACGCCGCTGTACGCCGAGGATGTGGCCGGTCGCCGCCTGCTCGGCAACGCCGCCGCCGCGGCGCTGCCCGCCCATGCCGGCGCGGCTGCGCCGGCCGCGGTCGCGTGCGCCGAACTGCCGAACCGCGGGTGGCGCACCTTCGAACTGAGCCGGGTGCCGCTGCGCGCCGCGGACGGGCGTTCGCTCGGCACGCTCGGCTGCGGCCGCGACGTGACCGACGCGCTGCAGGCGCAGGCCGCGCGCGCGCGGCACGATGCGCTGCAATTGGCGCTGTTCACGCACAACCCGCTGCCGGTGCTGGTCTACGACGAGGCCAACCTGCGCATCCTCGACGTCAACGCCGCCGCGATCCGCCTCTACGGCTGGACCCGCGAGGAATTCCTGCAGCTCGACCTCTACGACATCCGGCCGCCCGACGAGGCCGAGCGCCTGCGCGCCTACATGAGCCAGCCGCGCCCCGAGCAGGTCGCCTGCGTGCAGGGCTGGCGGCACCGGCGCAAGGACGGCGCGCAGCTCGAGGTCGAAGTCGGCTCGACGCGGGTGGAGCGCGACGGGCGCGCGGTGCGCATCGCGATCGTGCGCGACGTCGGCGCCGAGCGCCGCCTGCAGCGCGCGCAGGCCGACCTGGAGCGCCGCCACCGCGACCTGGTCGAGTCCGGCCTCGGCATGATCTGGTCGCACGACCTGGACGGCCGCGTGCTGAGGGCGAACGCGGCCATGGCGCAGGCCCTGGGCCACGCGCCGGAGGAACTGGTCGGGCGCAACCTCGCCGAGTTCGTGCCCGAGGAGGGCCGGCAGGATTTCTACGAGTACCTGATGCGCATCCGCAACCTGCGCCGCGACGCCGGCGTGGTGCAGGTGCAGGCGCGCGGCGGCGAGCGCCGCGTCTGGCAGTACCGCAACGTGTTCTATCCGGACGGCGATCCGCAGCCGTACGTGCTCGGCTCGGCGCAGGACATCACCCTGCGCCACCACTACGAGCTGCGCCTGCGCGAGCAGAACCAGAAGGACGCGCTGACCGGCGCCTACAACCGCCGTTATCTGGAGCAGTTCGCCGCGCGCGTCGAGGCCGGGCAGCGCTGGGGCTGCATCGTGGTCGACCTCGACCACTTCAAGCACTACAACGACACCTACGGCCACCAGAAGGGCGACGAGATCCTGCTCGGCGTCACCCGCTTCCTGCAGCACAACTCGCGCAACGACGATGCGGTGGTGCGGCTCGGCGGCGACGAGTTCCTGATCGTGTTGCCGGAGGCGTCCACGGCGGTCGTGAGCGAGGTCGCGGGGCGGCTGCGCGAGGGCGTGGCGCGCAACGAGATCAGCGTGGACCTCTCGATGGGCTGGGCGGTGCGCCAGGACGACGAGCCGATCGAGGCGACGATCCGTCGCGCCGACCAGTCGCTGATCCAGGTGCGCGCCGTGGCCCGCGGCGCGGAAGCGCGCATGCCGCGGCACTGAGGGGGCGCGCGCCCGGCAGGTCCGCGCAGGGCGAGCGCCGCCGCGCGGATTGCGGAATTGACCGGAGCATCCCTAGGGCGCGTGCGCGACCGGCGTGTCGCCGCGGAAGGCGGTCCAGCGGCGCGGCGCGTCCAGCGTCACCCGCTGGCCCGCGGTATAGCGGCGCTCGGCGTAGGCGTCGTGGCCGTACAGCGCGACCAGCGGCGCGTCGAGCAGCGGATGCGACACTTCCACGCGCACCTGCTCGCCGAGGTCGCGCACGCCGACGACCTCGAGCGCGTCCTCGCCGGCCGGCGCATGGCGCAGCAGCAGGTCGCGCGGGCGCACGAACACGCGCACGTCCGCGTCGGCCTGGCCGCTCCAGCGCGCGTGCAGCGCGGCGGGCAGCTCGTTGGTCTCGCCGAGGAAGCGGCAGACGAACGGCGCCGCCGGGCGCGCGTACAGCGCCTCGCTGTCGCCGATCTGCACGATGCGGCCGCGATCCATCACGGCGATCCGGTCGGCAACCTCGCAGGCTTCCTCCTGGTCGTGGGTGACGAACACGCTGGTCAGGTGGATGCGGTCGTGCAGGTCGCGCAGCCAGCGGCGCAGCTCGCCGCGCACGCGCGCGTCGAGCGCGCCGAACGGCTCGTCGAGCAGCAGGATCTCCGGTTCCACCGCCATCGCGCGCGCCAGCGCCACGCGCTGGCGCTGGCCGCCGGAGAGCTGCGCGGGATAGCGCCGCGCCAGCGCCGCGATCTGCATCAGCTCGAGCAACTCGCCGACCCGGCGCGCGATCTCCGCGCGCCGCGGCCGACGCAGCCACGGCCGCACGCGCAGGCCGAAGGCGACGTTGTCGAACACGGTCAGGTGGCGGAACAGGGCGTAGTGCTGGAACACGAAGCCGACGCGCCGGCGCCGCGCCGGCACGCCGCTGACGTCGCGGCCGTGGAAGCGCACCTCGCCGCGCTCGGGGAATTCCAACCCGGCGATCACGCGCAGCAGCGTCGTCTTGCCGCAGCCGGACGGGCCGAGCAGGGCGAGCAGCTCGCCCGATTCGATCATCAGGTCGACGCCGGCCAGCGCCGCGGCGTCCGTGTAGCGGTGCTCGATGCCGCGTACTTCGATGCTCATGCGGTTTCCCCCAGCGGACGCAGCGCCGCGTGCTCGCGGCGCATGCGCCATTCGAGCAGGCGCTTGATCGCCAGCGTCGCCAGCGCCAGCAGGGCCAGCAGCGAGGCCACCGCGAACGCGCCGGTCTGGCTGTAGCGACTGAATTCGTTGTAGAGCATTTCCACCTGCAGTGGCATGGTCGCGGTGAGCCCGCGGATGTGGCCGGAAACGACGGAGACCGCGCCGAATTCGCCCATCGCGCGCGCGTTGCACAGGATCACGCCGTACAGCAGCGCCCAGCGTACCTTGGGCAGGGTAACGTGCCAGAACATGCGCGCGGCGGACGCGCCCAGCGTGATCGCGGCCTGCTCCTCCTCGCTGCCCTGGTCCTGCATCAGCGGGATCAGTTCGCGCGCGACGTAGGGGAAGGTCACGAAGGTGGTGGCGAGCACGATGCCGGGCACGGCGAAGATGATGCCGACGTCGTGCGCGGCGAGCCACGGGCCGAGCAGCCCCTGCGCGCCGAACAGCAGCACGAACACCAGGCCGGAGACCACCGGCGAGACCGCGAACGGCAGGTCGATCAGCGTCACCAGCAGGCCCTTGCCGCGGAACGCGAAGCGGGTGATCAGCCAGGCTGCGGCGAGACCGAACAGCGTGTTCGCCGGCACCGCGATCGCGGCCACCAGCAGGGTCAGGCGGATCGCGGCGCGCGCGTCCGGATCGGACAGGCTCTGCACGTACACCGCATAGCCGTCGCGCAGCGCGTAGCCGAACACCGCCGCCAGCGGCAGCAGCAGGAACAGCGCGGCGAACAGCAGCGCGGCAGCGACCAGCGTGCGGCGCATCCACGGCGGGTCGCGCAGGGCGCGCGGGCGCACGGTCGTCATGCCGTGCCCTCCGCGCTGCGGCGGCGCACCAGCCACAGTTGCAGCAGGTTGATCGCCAGCAGCGCGGCGAACGAGGCCAGCAGCAGCACCACTGCGATCGCGGTGGCGCCGGCGTAGTCGTATTCCTCCAGCCGCGCCACGATCAGGAACGGCGCGATCTCGGTCTTCAACGGCAGGTTGCCGGAGATGAACACCACCGAGCCGTACTCGCCGACCGCGCGCGCGAAGGCCAGCGCGAAGCCGGCGAGGATGGCCGGCGCCAGCATCGGCAGGATCACGCGCAGCATTGTCGTCAGGCGGCCGGCGCCGAGCGTGGCCGCGGCTTCCTCCAGCTCGGGCTCGAGCGCCTCCAGCACCGGCTGCACGCTGCGCACCAGGAACGGCAGGCTGACGAAGGTGAGCGCCAGCGTGATACCCAACGGCGTGTAGGCGATGCGGATACCGGCGGCGGCGAACAGCCGGCCGAGCGGCCCGGTGTCGGCGTACAGCGAGGTCAGCACGATGCCGGCGACGGCGGTCGGCAGCGCGAATGGCAGGTCGATCAGCGCGTCGACCAGGCGCCGGCCGGGAAAGCGGTAGCGCGCCAGTACCCAGGCCAGCAGCGTGCCCATCACCAGGTTCACCGCGCCGGCCACCGCGGCGCAGCCGAAGCTGACGCGGTAGGCGGCCAGCGCGCGCGGGGCGGTTGCCGCGGCGACGAATTCCGTCCAGCCGAGCCCCGCGGTCTTCCAGGCCAGCGCGGCAAGCGGCAGCAGCACGATCGCCGCGAGGTAGGCGAGCGTCAGCCCGAGCGTCAGTCCGAAGCCTGGCAGGGAGCGGCGGCGCGCAAGCATCGTCAACGTCCTCGTCAAGGGTCGGTACGCGCGGCGGCTCAGCGCAGCGTGGCGACGATGCGGTCGAACGTGCCGCCTTCCGCGAAATGCGCGGCCTGCGCCTTTTGCCAGCCGCCGAACATGGCGTCGACGGTGAACAGCGCGAGCTTCGGGAATTCCGCCGCGTGCGCGGCGGCGACGGCGGGATCGCGCGGGCGGTAGTGGTGGCGGGCGACGATTTCCTGCCCCGCCTTCGAATACAGGTACTGCAGGTAGGCGGTGGCGAGCCTGCGCGTGCCGCGCCGCTCGACGACCTTGTCGACCACGCTGACCGGCGGCTCGGCGAGGATGCTCAGCGAGGGCGTGACCACCTCGAAACGGTCGCGGCCGCCGTTTTCCAGCGCCAGCAGCGCCTCGTTCTCCCAGGCGATCAGCACGTCGCCCTGGCCGCGCTCGACGAAGGTGGCGGTGGCGCCGCGCGCGCCGGAGTCGAACACCGGCACGTTCTTCAGCAGCCGGCGCATGAAGTCCTCGGCGGCGGCGTCGCTGCCGTACTTCTGCCGCGCGTAGCCCCATGCGGCCAGGTAGTTCCAGCGCGCGCCGCCGCTGGTCTTGGGGTTCGGCGTGATCCCGCCGACGCCCGGCCTGGCCAGATCGTCCCAGTCGCGGATGCGCTTGGGGTTGCCCTTGCGCACCAGGAACACCACGGTCGAGGTGTACGGCGCGCTGTTGTCCGGCAGGCGCTTCTGCCAATCGGCAGGGACCAGGCCGCCGTGCCGGTTCAGCGCGTCGATGTCGTAGGCCAGCGCGAGCGTGACCACGTCGGCCTGCAGGCCGTCGATCACGCTGCGGCTCTGCTTGCCGGAGCCGCCGTGCGACTGGCGGACGACGACGGTCTCGCCGGTGGTCTGCTTCCAGTGCGCGGCGAACGCGGCGTTGTAGTCGCGGTACAGCTCGCGCGTGGGGTCGTAGGACACGTTCAGCAGCGTCGCCGTGCCGGCGTGCGCGCAGAAGGCCGCGGCGACGGACCAGAAGGCGCAGGCGAACAGCACGGCGCGCAGGCGCATGGAGCGGGGATTCCTCATGAGACCGCCTCTCGTCTAACAGGCATCCGGTTAGGGCGCCGTTAGGGGAGTTCCGGGCAAATCCGATACGGCGGGGTATCGGCGGCCCGCCGTGCCGGGGCAGGGTCCTTGCGCGGCAAGGCACGTGAGATGCGGAAGCGCGCCCCCGCGTGTCCGCGGCGCGGATACCGGCATGGATTCGGAGATCCCCTGGGAAACCCGTTCACGGTAGCGAATGCGCGCGCGCCCGTCCAGCCGGCGCCGCCGCGCGGCCGTATGCCGCGGCGCTCAGAAGCCGAGCGCCGCGCCGGCGTACCAGGTGCGCCCGTCGGCCGGTTCCAGGCCGGTCTGCCACACGCGCGCGTAGTAGCGCTTGTCGCCGAGGTTGGCGACGCCGCCGAGCAGACGCAGCCCCGGCGTCACCTGCCAGTCGGCGGCGAGATCCCACACGGTGTACTGCGGAATCTTCGCCGGCAGGAACGCATCGCC
Source organism: Mizugakiibacter sp. (assembly GCF_039680435.1). NCBI lineage: Bacteria > Pseudomonadati > Pseudomonadota > Gammaproteobacteria > Lysobacterales > Rhodanobacteraceae > Mizugakiibacter > Mizugakiibacter sp. The sequence continues at coordinate 10,307 of NZ_JBDKSX010000133.1, forward strand.
CGTGCCCTTCGGCTGGTTGGAGTCCTGCCAGAACTGCGAGGCCACCGACACGCCGGTCAGGCTGAGCTTGACGCCGGCATCGGTGCGCCAGGTCAGGCCGGCCTTGGCGAGATAGCGCGGCGCGTACGCCGGCACCAGGCCGACCTGCGCCGGATTGGCGCTGTCGGTGAAACGCGCGTTCAGCAGGCTCAGGCTGGCGAAGGCGACGAGGTGCCGGCCGCTGTCGCCGCGGGCGAGGAAGTCGTAGCTCAGTTCGCCCTCGAAGCCGCGATGGCGGGTGTCGCCGCTGTTGACGTTGATCACGTCGGTGGCGTTGATGCGCTGCGACTCGATGCGGTTCTTGAAGTCGATCCAGAACACGCTGGCGTCGTAGTACAGGCCGGTGACGGGCGTGCCGTGCACGCCGGCCTCCCAGGACAGCGACTTCGACGGATCCAGCGTGCCGCCCGGGCGCAGGTTGGAGAACGGCGAGGCGATGTCGAAGTAGCGCAGCGGGCGCCAACCTTGCGAGACGTTGAAGTAGGTCTCGTTCTGGTGGCCGAAGTCGTTGCCGATGCCGAGCCCGAACAACGGCACGGTGCGGCTGACCGCGGTGTCGATCAGCGGGCGGGTGAGGAACGGCGGGCGCACGCTCTCGTCGACGGCGACGCGCTCGTGCTCGATGCGCACCGACGGCACGATGTGGATGCGGTGCGGCAGGCGGAACACGTTCTCGGCGAACACCGCCGCGTAGTCGCTGCTGCGCTGCTGGCGCAGGCGCGGCGTGCCGCTGCGGTCGTAGCGGTCGACGGCGAGGTCGGGCGAGGTCCACTGCCGGAACGGCGCGTCGGCGTGGTAGAGCACGGTGCCGGCGGTGAACGCGTTGCCGCGGCCCCAGCGGTGGCGCACGCGCAGGTCGGTGCCGGTGGTGCGGAACTGCTCGTCCTGCAGCGTGGTGCTGGCCGGCGGCGGCTGCGGCGCGACGAAGCCGGCGGCGCTGCGGCTGGCGAGGTCCTGGTAGCCGGTCCAGGCCTTGCCCTCGAAGTACCAGGCATCGCCGAACTCGCGCTCGTGGCTCAGCACCAGCGTGGTGCGGTCGACCCAGTTGCGGTTGGCCGGCGTCACTGTCAGGTCCGGATTCGCCTGCCACTGCGGGAAACCGATGCGGCCGGGATCGCCGGCCTCGGCGCGCCAGGCGTGCAGGTCGAGGCCCCAGTGCTGGCGCTCGTCCGGGCGCCAGCCGAGGTAGAAGTCTGCGTTGCGCACGCGCGAGTCGCTGTTGTCGCGCGGGCCGTCGCTGCGCACGTACGCGGCGTCGGCGCGGAACTCCCACGGCCCGGCGGTGCCTTCCAGCGCGTTGTAGCTGGAGACGAGGTTGTGGCTGCCGACCACGTTCTCGGTGACGCCGCCCAGCGGCGCGCCCGGCTGCGGCCGGCGGCTGACGAAGTTGACCACCGGCGCGGGCTCCGGCCCGTACAGCAGGCTGGAGCCGCCGCGGATCAGCTGCACTTCCTCGACGTTCTGCGGCAGCGGCAGGTAGTACAGGGTGGGGAAGCCGATCCAGTCGCTCATGATCGGCAGGCCGTCCTGCATCACCAGCGTGTACTCGGACTCCTGCGGATTGCCGATGCCGCGGTAGCTCAGGTTGAACTGCGTCGGCGTCTGCTGCTCGGAAACCAGCAGGCCGGGCGAGCGCACCAGCAGTTCGCGCTGGTTGTTGCCGATCACCGTCGGCTGCTGGTCGAGCTTGGTGACCGTGGTCTTCCTGGTGACGGTGATCTTCGCGCCGTCGACCTCCTTCATCAGGTGGTCGAGCTTGGCCGGGGTGTCGTCGCGCAGGCGATCGCGCACCTCGACGCGCGGCAGCTCCTTGGCCGGCGGGGTTGCCTCCTGCGCGAACGACGCGCGCACGCCGAGTGCGGCGGGCAGGGCGGCGGCGAGGGCCAGGGCGAAGAGAGTGCGCGACATCGCTGGGTTCCGCGGGAATCGGACCGCGAGCATAACCGGCGCCGGGCAGGTGGCCGCATGTGCGCAAAGGCATGGCGGCGTTGCGCGGCAGCGGGCATCCCGTACACTTGACGGTCTCGCTTCCGCGACGCAGACCCATGGCCCTTCGCGTCCTCACCGGCATCACCACCACCGGCACGCCGCATCTCGGCAACTACGTCGGCGCGATCCGGCCGGCGGTCGCCGCCAGCCGCCGCGCGGAGGTGGCGTCGTTCTACTTCCTCGCCGACTACCACGCGCTGATCAAGTGCGACGATCCGCTGCGCATCCAGCGCTCGCGCCTGGAGATCGCCGCCTCGTGGCTGGCCGCGGGGCTCGATCCGGACAAGGTCACGTTCTACCGCCAGTCCGACATCCCGGAGATCCCCGAGCTGACCTGGCTGCTGACCTGCGTCACCGCGAAGGGACTGATGAATCGCGCGCACGCCTACAAGGCCGCGGTCGACGCCAACCTCGCCGCCGGCGAGGACGCCGACGCCGGCGTGACCATGGGCCTGTACAGCTATCCGATCCTGATGGCGGCCGACATCCTGATGTTCGCCCGCAAGCAATCGGGGTTCGACGCGATGCGGGTGCCGGTCGGCCGCGACCAGGTGCAGCACATCGAGATGGCGCGCGACGTCGCCGCGCGCTTCAACCACCTGTTCGGCGCCGGCCGCGATTGCTTCGCGCTGCCGGAGGCGGCGATCGAGGAGCAGGTGGCGACGCTGCCCGGCCTCGACGGCCGCAAGATGTCGAAGAGCTACGACAACACCATCCCGCTGTTCGCGGGCGGCGCCGGGCGCCTGCGCGAGAGCATCCTGCGCATCGTCACCGACTCGAAGGCGCCGGGCGAGCCGAAGGACGCGGAGAGCTCGCACCTGTTCGCCATCTATCGCGCCTTCGCCGGCGCCGACGAAGCCGCGGCGTTCCGCCGCGAGCTGGAAGGCGGGCTGGCCTGGGGCGAGGCCAAGCAGCGCCTGTTCGAGCGCATCGACGCGGAACTGGCGCCGATGCGCGCGCGCTACGAGGCGCTGATCGCGCGCCCCGCCGACATCGAGGACATCCTGCAGGCCGGCGCGAAGAAGGCGCGCGCGCTCGCCACGCCGTTCCTCGCCGAACTGCGCGCGGCGGTCGGCCTGCGCTCGATGCGCGAACTGGCCGCGCCGGCGGCGCAGAAGCCGAAGAAGAAGGGTGCGAAGGGCGCGCGCTTCGTCAGCTTCCGCGAGAAGGACGGGCATTTCCACTTCCGCTTCCTCGCCGCCGACGGCGAGGAACTGCTGCTGTCGGTGCCGTTCGAGGATCCGCAGGCGGCCGGCGAGTGGATCCGCGTGCTGCAGAAATCCGGCGGCGCGGCCTCGTTTGCGTGGGGACCGGGCGATCTGGAGATCCGCAAGACCGAGCACGTCGGCGGCCACGCCTACGAGCTGTGGTACGGCCGCGAACGCCTCGCCGAGGGCGGCCCCCGCGCGGAACCGGCGGCGCGCGACGCGGCCGTCGACAAGCTGGTCGCCGAGATGGAAGCGCTCTGGCAGCAGGCCGGGGAGGGCTGAACGTGCGCTTCCTCGCGATCCTGCTGCTGGCGCCGTGGCTGGCGGTCCTCGGCGGACTGTACTGGGCGTTCCCGCGCACGCTGCCGCGCACGCTGGCGCGCCGCGCGTTCGACCTGGCCGCGCTGCTGCTCGCGGTGCTGGCGGCGCTGCTGCTGGCGGACGTGGCCTACGCCGCCGACCACGGCGACGCCGGCGCGATCTGGAAGCAGGTGATCGCCGCGCTGGCCGCCTACGGCGGCTTCGCCGCCGTGCTGCTGGCGGCGCTGCTGCTGCGCGCACGGCTGTTCCGCGCGCGCGCCGTGCCCGCTCAGGGCAGGTAGTCGTTCGCCTCGACCAGCCGGTAGCCCGGCATCTCCTGCACGCACTGGCGCAGCAGGAAGGCGTGGCCGGAGCCGTAGAACACCACCACGCGGTCGCCCGCGTGCGCGCGCTGCACCAGGTTGGCGCAGATGGCGAAGTTGCGCTTGTACCAGCCGGTCAGGAGGTCGACGCCGGGCTGCTGCGCGCCGGCGCCGATCAGCAGCGTCTCGCGGTAGAAGGCGTTGTCGTGGGCGATGCGCGCCGGATCGTTGAGGAAGCGCAGCACGTCGGCGACCGTGCCGGCATCGATCTTCGCCTGCATGGCGTCGACGAAGCCCTGCACCTGCGCGTTGGCGTCGTCGAGGATGGCCTGCTGGCCGTGCGCCTTTGCGTAGGCATCCACCGCTTCGAAGGGGAACTCGCCGTCGACGTCGATGCCGTCGACCTCGCGCGCGCCCGCGAGCTTCGCCAGGCGGAACCCCAACTGGGCCACCTCGTTGCGCGAATCGCCCAGCGTGCCGTCGAGGTAGGCGGCGTAGCGCGCCTTGGCGACGTCCGCCGGCCACTCGACCGCGATGCGCGTGGGCTTGAAGCGCGCCAGGTGCGCGGCGACATCGGCAAGCTGGCGCTGGCGACCGGGCGCGAGGACGTCGTCGGCGTGCGCGTTGTGCAGGTCGCGGCCGGGATTGGCCATGTGGTAGGTGCCGACGATCATCACTTCCACGTCGGCTTGCGCGGCCCGCGCGGGCAGCGCGACGGCGGCGAGGGTGACGACCAGGGCGTGCAGCATCCAGGAGCGCATGGGCGAATCTCCGGCAGGGATCGCCGGTGGGATGCGCCGACGACCGCCAGCGTTTAACCCCGGCGTCGCCGCACGTCGGTGCTCAGGCCGATTCCCAGCGGTTGGCATTGCCCTCGAGCTGTTCGCGCGGACGCAGCACCACGCAGAAACGATGCCCGGTCGGCGCCTGCATCACCCACCAGCGCTTGACGAACTCGATGCGCTTGGCGCCCAGCGCTTCCAGGCGCTCGACCTCGGCCTCGAGGTCGTCGGTGGCGATGTCGAGGTGCGCGCGGCTGTCGTGCTCGACCTGCTGCAGCAGCAGCTCGAGGCCGTCCGGCGCGTTTTCGAACTCGCGGTAGCGCAGCTCGCTGTCGGAGGGCGGCTTGACCGCCAGGCCGAGCGCGCCGCTCCAGAAGCGCGCCGCCGCCTCGAAATCGTCGGTGCGGCAGTCGATTACGAAACCGGCAAGACGGCTGTGGTGCATGGCGGACACCTCGGTGGTTTCGTGGCGGAAGGATCCTCCGCCAATCCTCGCCCCGGCGAGCCGGGGCGTGATCCATGGCCTTCCGGGGCCCGTGGCCCGGCCCCGAACCGCGTAGGCTGGGCTTCAGCCCACCGCGCCGGCCTCACGCCACGAGGACGGTGGGCCAAGGCCCACCCTACGGAATCACGCTAATCCCGAATCCCGATCCTCAAAGCGGCTTCGCCAAGTCGTCCAGCATCGCCTTCAGGAACCGTGCCGCCTCGCCGCCGGTCGCGGCGCGGTGGTCGAAGGTCAGCGACAGCGGGATCACGCGGTGGGTTTCAATGCCGCCCATCACCGGCACCAGGTCGTGGCGCAGCTTGCCGGCGCCGATGATGGCGACGCACGGCGGCACCACCACCGGCGAGGCGTAGCGGCCGGCGAACATGCCGAAGTTCGACAGCATGATCGTGTAGCCCCTCAGCTCCTCGGCGGGAATGCTGCGGTCGAGCACGGCGGCGCGCGCGCGGTTGACCGCGGCGCGGATGCCGGCGGCGTCGAGCACGTCGGCGTTGCGCACCGCCGGCACGAACAGGCCTTCCTCGGTGTCGACCGCGAGGCCGATGTCGACGTGCGGGTGCAGGGTGCGGGTCAGCGCCTCGCCGTCGAACCAGGCGTTCAGCGCGGGCACGGTCTTGCAGGCGACGACGATCGAGCGGATCAGGCGCACGGTGATGTCGTTGCCCGGCTGCCAGTGGTGCAGGTCGGCATCGTCGACGATGGAGGTGGGCACGACCTTGGCGTGCGAGTCGGCCATCACCCGCGCCATGTTGCGGCGCACGCCCTTCAACTGCTCGGGCTGGCCCAGCGCCTCCACGTTCGGCGGCGTGGTGCGCATCGGCCTGCCGGCGGCGGACAGCGTGCTGCGCTGCGGCGCCAGATGCGGCGTTGCCGGCGCGGCCGCGACGGGTTGGGGCGCTGCGGGCGCGGCGCCGACGCGCGCGGTGCCGGCCGCGGCGGCGTCCTTGACGTCCTTCAGCGTGACCACGCCGCCTTCGCCGGACGGCGCCACGCGGGCCAGGTCGACGCCCAGCTTTTTCGCCAGTGCGCGCACCGCCGGCACCGCCTTGACGCCGCCGACGCTGGTGTACTGCGCGCCGACCACGCGGTCGCTGGCCTCCATCGCGCCGACCACGGTGCCGGCGTCGCCGCTGGGCGCGGCCTTGGCCGGCTCCGCCGCGGCGGGTTTCGGCGCCGCCGGCTTCGGCGGCGGCGCGTGGTGGTGGCCGGTACCTTCGGCTTCGGCGCGCTGCGGCATGCTGGGGTCGATCTCGAACTCGGCCAGCGCCGCGCCGGTGGCGATCACGTCGCCGGACTTGCCGTGCAGGCGCGCGACCTTGCCGGAGTAGGGCGAGGGCACGTCGACCACGGCCTTGGCGGTCTCCATCGAGACCAGCGGCGCGTCGAGGCGGATGACGTCGCCTTCCTTGACGTGCCACTCGACGATCTCGGCGTCGGGCAGGCCTTCGCCGAGGTCAGGCAGGAGAAAGGTCTTGATGTCGCTCATCATTCCGTTCCTTCTCAGCTCGCCGCCAGCGTGCGCTTGGCCGCGGCGACGATGCGCTCCACGCTGGGCAGGTACTTCATTTCCAGGCGGAACAGCGGGATGTGGGTATCGTAGCCGGTGACGCGCTCGACCGGGGCGAGCAGGTCGTACATCGCGTGCTCGGACAACCGCGCGGCGATCTCGGCGCCGAAGCCCGCGGTGCGCGGCGCCTCGTGCACGATCACGCAACGGCCGGTCTTCTTCACCGACTCGTGGATGGTGTCGAAGTCGAGCGGGGTCAGCGTGGCGACGTCGATCACCTCCGCGCTGATGCCCTCGGCGGCCAGCGCCTCGGCGGCCTCCAGCGTTTCCTTCACCTGCGCGCCCCAGGTCACCAGGGTCACGTCCTCGCCGTCGCGCAGCACGAAGCACACGTCCAGCGGCAGCGCCTCGCCGTCGTCCGGCACCTCTTCCTTGTACTGGCGGTAGATGCGCTTGGGCTCGAAGAAGATCACCGGGTCGGGATCGCGGATTGCCGCCAGCAGCAGGCCGTAGGCGCGGCTGGGCGAGGACGGCAGCACCACGCGCAGGCCGGGGATGTTGGTGAACAGGTGCTCGTTGGCTTCCGAGTGGTGCTCGGGGGCGTGGATGCCGCCGCCCCACGGCGCGCGCCACACCGCCGGCACGCTCAGGCGCCCGCGCGTGCGGTTGCGCATGCGCGCGGCGTGGCAGGCGATCTGTTCCATCATCGGATAGATGAAACCTTCGAACTGCGCCTCGGCGACCGGGCGCATGCCCTGCGCGGCGAGGCCGACGGTGACGCCGGCGATGGTGGTCTCGTCCAGCGGCGTGTCGATCACGCGCAGCTCGCCGAACTTCTCCTGCAGGCCGACGGTGGCGCGGAACACGCCGCCGTTGACACCGACGTCCTCGCCGAGCACCACGACGCGGTCGTCGTGCTTCATTTCGTAGGCGAGCGCCTGGGTCACGGCTTCGATAAGGGTGATTTGTGCCATGGATCGGTGCTCCCTGCTCAGTGGCCGCGCTCGAGCGCGAGCAGCTGTTCGCGCTGCTGGACCAGGTCCGCGGGCAGCTCGGCGTAGAGGTAGTCGAACATCGCTTCGACCGGTTGCGTGCGGGTCTTGAGGTAGGCGTTCACCTCCTCGTCCATCCACGCCTCGCACTCGGTCTTCCAGGCCTCTTCCTTCTTCTCGCTCCAGGCCTTCTTCGATTCCAGCCAGGCGCGCAGGCGCTTGACCGGATCGCGCGTCCAGGCGTCCTTGACCTCGGCCTCGCCGCGGTAGCGGCGCGCGTCGTCGGCGGTGGTATGGTCGCCGAGGCGGTAGGTGACGGCCTCGATCACGCTGCCGCCCTGGCCGCTGCGCGCGCGCTCCAGCGCGTCGTCCATCGCCTTGCGCACCGCGATGATGTCGTTGCCGTCGACCTGGATGGCGAACAGGCCCGCGGCCAGGCCCTTCTGCGCCAGCGTCTTGGCGCCGGACTGGATGCGCCGCGGCACCGAGATCGCCCACTGGTTGTTGACGATCACCGCGACCAGCGGCAGGTTCTGCGCGCCGGCGATGTTGATCGCGCCGTAGAAGTCGCCCTTGGACGAGCCGCCGTCGCCGATCGTGCACACCGCCACGCGCGGCTCCTTGCGGATCTTGAACGCCAGCGCGGCGCCGGCCGCGTGCAGGCACTGCGTGCCGATCGGCACCGACCAGGCGAAGTCGTGCTTCGGCGCCTTCTGGAAGTCGCTGCCGCGCTCGTCGCCGCCCCAGTACATGTACACCTCGCGCGGCTGCACGCCGCGGTAGAGCTGCGCGCCGTATTCGCGGTAGCTCGGCGCCAGCACGTCCTCGCGGCGCATCGCGCTGCCGATGCCGACGTGCGCGGCCTCGTGGCCGAGGCAGGAGGCGTAGGTGCCGAGCTTGCCGGTGCGCTGCAGCGCGATCGACTTGGTGTCGAACACGCGCGTGGACACCATCAGCTTGTACAGCTCGACCATGTGCTCGAGGTCGCGGGTGAACTCGGGCAGGTCCTTGCGGACCGGCTTGCCCTCGGCGTCGAGGTACTGCAGGTATTCGATTTCGAACGTGGCGGCGATGGACACGTGTCCCTCCCGTGCGGGTTGCGGTCTGGATCAGGGGAGGCGACGGCCCATCCAGCGGGGCCGAGCGCGGTCGTCCTGCGCGGACGGAACGCCCTTGATAACAAGCGCCGTGTTGCAGTGCAAGGTACGGTGCAGCAAAGGCCGGGGGCAGGGAGCGGGAGGCGGAGGGGCGCAGCGCGCGCTCCGCGTACGGCCGGAGCCGGGATTCGTGCGCGGAGCACACGCTATCCGCGCGGGAGGCGGGGGCGCCCGGGCGGCCGTCGCGGCGTGCATCCCCGCCGTGCAGCGCCTACCATCGTCCTGCTTCCACTCCCCACTTCCTGTTCCCAACTTCCTACTCCGATCATGACCGAACCGAACAAGCGCGATCTCGAAGCCGGCATCGAACTGGACCTCAAGGGCCGCATCACCTACGGCGGCTATCTGCATCTGGATCGGCTGCTGTCGGCGCAGCGGCCGCTGTCGCAGCCCACGCACCACGACGAGATGCTGTTCATCGTGCAGCACCAGACTTCCGAGCTGTGGATGAAGCTGGTGATCCACGAGCTGAAGGCGGCGCTCGAACACCTCCGGCGCGACGAACTCGATCCCTGCCTGAAGATCCTCGCGCGGGTCAAGCAGGTGCAGCGCCAACTGTTCGAGCAGTGGGCGGTGCTGGAGACGCTGACCCCGGCCGAGTACCTGCAGTTCCGCGCCGCGCTGGGCCCGTCCTCGGGCTTCCAGTCGCTGCAGTACCGCACCATCGAATTCCTGCTCGGCAACAAGAACGCCGACATGCTCAAGGTGTTCGACTACGATCCCGAGGCGCAGGCGGCGCTGAAGGCCGTGCTGGAAGCGCCGAGCCTGTACGACGAATTCCTGCGCTATCTGGCGCGGCGCGGCCACGCGGTGCCGCAGGCCTGCCTCGACCGCGATTTCTCCCACCCCTACCAGCGCCAGCCGGCGCTGGTGCCGGTGCTGAAGCGCATCTACGAGCACACCGGCGAGTTCTGGCCCGAGTACCACATGTGCGAGCAACTGGTCGATGTCGAGGAGAGCTTCCAGCTCTGGCGCTTCCGCCACATGAAGACGGTCGAGCGCATCATCGGCTACCGGCGCGGCACCGGCGGCTCCTCCGGCGTGGCGTTCCTCAAGCAGGCGCTGGAGCTGACCTTCTTCCCGGAACTGCTGGAAGTGCGCACCGTGCTGAGCGCATGACGCAGGCGGGCGGTGCGCAGGGCGGGCGGCCGCCCTGCGGGAGCGGCCGCGGACGCGACCCGCAGCGTCCCGGCCGCCGCGCTGGAGCCGCCCCCCTCACCCGTACGCCCGGTTTGACGGGCGCGCGGCGCACCGGGTAAACCTGCCCGCGCGCGGCGGGGGCTGCTGCGCCGATTCCGCCCGGGCGGCACGAAGCCCGGAACATCCGTACCTCTTCGGGGGATTCATGGCTACCACCCGCGACACCGCCGCCGGCGCGATGCCGGACTATCCGCAGTTGCTCGGGCATCCCAGGCCGCTGTGGATGCTGTTCATGACCGAGTTCTGGGAGCGCTTCTGCTTCTACGGCATGCGCTGGATGCTGACGCTGTACATCGTCGCGCAGTTCTTCCAGGGCAATCCCGAGGGCGAGGTTTCGGCCAACCAGACCTACGGCGCCTACCTGGCGCTGGTCTACGCCACCGCCATCCTCGGCGGCTACGTCGCCGACCGCATCCTCGGCTTCCAGCGCGCGGTGCTGCTGGGCGCGGTGTTCATCGCGGTCGGCCTGTTCACGCTGATGCTGCCCCAGCAGACCGTGTTCATGTACGGCCTGTCGCTGGTGATCGTCGGCAACGGCCTGTTCAAGCCGAACATCTCCTCGATGGTCGGGCAGATCTATCCGCAGGGCGACCCGCGCCGCGACCGCGGCTTCACCCTGTTCTACATGGGCATCAATGCCGGCGGCTTCTTCGCGCCGCTGGTGACCGGCGCGATCGCGGCGCACTACGGCTACCTCACCATCAACACGGCCGACCTGCAGTCGGCCGGCTTCCGCGCCGGCTTCGCCGCCGCCGGCGTCGGCATGGTGGTTTCCTACCTGTGGTTCTTCTTCGGCCGCCGTCAGTTGCGCGGCGTGGGTCGGCCGCCGGCCGGCGCGGAGGGATACGGCAGGCTGGCGCTGGTCACGCTGGCCGGGCTGCTGTTGAGCCCGCTGGTGTACCTCATGCTGCACCACAACGAGTGGCTGACCTACATCCTTGCCGGGCTGTTCGCGATCTGCTGCGTGGCGCTGGTCCTGGCCAGCGTGAAGGACGGCGCGGTCCAGCGCGACCGCGTGATCGCGCTGCTGATCCTGTTCACCGCCAACGTGATGTTCTGGATGTTCTTCGAGCAGGCCGGCGCCTCGTTCAACTTCCTCGCCGCGAAGGTGGTCGATCGCGGCTTCGGCGGCTGGGAATTCCCGG
>NZ_JBDKSX010000134.1:0-4464 GCF_039680435.1 Mizugakiibacter sp.
GGCGATGGAGCGCTCCGGCACGCTGCTGACCCGCGTCGCCAAGGTGTTCTTCGCGATCACCCAGGCCAACACCAACGACACCCTGCAGAAGGTCGAGGAAGCCGAGGCGCCCAAGCTCGCCGCGCACCAGGACGCGATCTACCTCAACCCCAAGCTGTTCGCGCGCGTGCAGGCGATCTACGACCACCGCGACGGCCTGAAGCCCGACCAGAAGTTCCTGGTCGAACGCTACGAGCGCGACTTCGTGCACGCCGGCGCCAAGCTGTCGGAAGCCGACAAGCAGAAGCTGCGCGCGCTGAACCAGGAAGAGTCCAAGCTCAGCACCGAGTTCCAGAACCGCCTGCTGGCCGCGGCCAAGGCCGGCGCGCTGGTCGTGAGCGACAAGGCCGAACTGGCCGGCCTGTCCGACGGCGAGATCGCCGCCGCCGCCGAGGCGGCCAAGGCGCGCAAGCTTGACGGCAAGTGGGTGCTGCCGCTGCAGAACACCACCCAGCAGCCGGCGCAGGTCGAGCTGCAGGACCGCGCGGTGCGCGAGCGCCTGTTCAAGGCTTCCACCGAACGCGCCGAGCACGGCGACGCCAACGACACCCGCGCGATCATCCAGCGCCTCGCGCAACTGCGCGCGGAGAAGGCGAAGCTGATCGGCTTCCCCACCTACGCCGCCTACGCGCTCGACACGCAGATGGCGAAGACGCCGCAGAACGCCGAGAAGCTGATGACCGACATGGTCCCGGCGGTGATGGCCAAGGCGCAGGGCGAGGCGGACCGTATGCAGGCGCTGATCGACCAGCAGCAGGGCGGCTTCAAGCTGGCGCCGTGGGACTGGCAGTACTACGCCGAGCAGGTGCGCAAGGCCGAGTACGCGCTCGACGAATCGCAGATCAAGCCGTACTTCGAGCTCGACCGCGTGCTCAAGGACGGCGTGTTCTTCGCCGCCAACAAGATGTACGGGCTGACCTTCAAGGAGCGCCACGACATCCCGGTGTACCAGCCGGACGTGCGCGTGTTCCAGGTCTACGACAAGGACGGCAAGCCGCTGGCGCTGTTCTACGCCGACTACTTCAAGCGCGACAACAAGTCGGGCGGCGCGTGGATGGACAGCTTCGTCGACCAGTCCGGGCTGTTCGCCACCAGGCCGGTGGTGTTCAACGTCTGCAACTTCACCAAGCCGGCGCCGGGCCAGCCGGCGCTGCTCAGCTTCGACGACGTCACCACCATGTTCCACGAGTTCGGCCATGCGCTGCACGGCATGTTCTCGAACGTGCAGTACCCGACGCTGGCCGGCACCAACGTGCCGCGCGACTTCGTCGAGTTCCCCTCGCAGTTCAACGAGCACTGGGCGACCGAGCCCAGCGTGTTCGCCAACTACGCCAAGCACTACCAGACCGGCGCGCCGATGCCGCAGGCGCTGGTCGACAAGATCAAGAAGTCGCGCACCTTCAACCAGGGCTTCGCCACGCTCGAATACCTCGAGGCGGCGCTGCTCGACATGGCCTGGCACACGCTGCCGGCGGACGCGCCCCTGCAGGACGCCGACCGGTTCGAGGCCGATGCGCTGAAGCGCTTCGGCGTCGCCATGCCGGACGTGCCGCCGCGCTACCGCTCCAGCTACTTCGCGCACATCTGGGGCGGCGGCTACTCGGCCGGCTACTACGCCTACCTGTGGAGCGAAGTGCTGGACCACGACGCCTACTACTGGTTCCGCGAACACGGCGGCATGACCCGCGAGAACGGCCAGCGCTTCCGCGACATGGTGCTGTCGCGCGGCAGCACCGAGGACATGGCGGCGATGTACCGCGCCTTCCGCGGCCGCGACCCCAGCGTCGAGCCGCTGCTGGAGCAGCGCGGGCTGAAACCCGAAACCACCAAGTAAGCCTCGCCACCGGGCCCGCGCAACGCGGGCCCGGTCGTCATGGCGCGCGCGGACGCAACCGCAGCATGCGGTTCGCTGCGTTCACCGGATCCGGCTTGTTGCGCTCCCGACGGCCGTGAAACGGTGCGGGATGCGGTGAGGCATCGCTGAGCCGCCGCGGGCGGATGCGCATGCGTCGACCCGACGCGCCCCGCCGCATGCGGCGGGAAACTCAGTAGGCGAACTCGCAGAACGCCGGATCGACGCTGCCGTTCCAGCGGCCGTGGAACAGTTCGAGCTTGCGCTCGGCGGGGGTCTGGTTGGCCTTGGCGTACTCGATCAGCGGGTCGATGAAGTGGCTCTCGTCGGCGCCGCCGGGGCTGAGCCGCGCGCGGCGCTTGAGGCCGTGCGCGGCGATCTTCAGCGCTTCCTGCGCCAGGTCGCGCACCGTGCCGCCGCGGAACGGCAGCTTCAGCGCGTGCTTCGGCACGCCGTCGCGCAGCGCGTGGCGCTCCGCCATCGAGAAGTCCTTGACCAGGTCCCAGGCGGCATCCAGCGCGGCGCCGTCGTACAGCAGGCCGACCCAGAACGCGGGCAGCGCGCACAGGCGGTTCCACGGGCCGCCGTCGGCGCCGCGCATCTCCAGATAGCGCTTCAGGCGCACCTCGGGGAACGCGGTGGTCATGTGGTCGGACCAGTCGCGCAGGGTCGGCACCGCGCCGGGCAGCGCATCCAGCTTGCCGGCGAGGAAGTCGCGGAACGACTTGCCGGCGAGGTCGATGTAGCGGCCGTCGCGGTAGCTGAAGTACATCGGCACGTCGAGCAGGTAGTCGACGTAGCGCTCGAAGCCGAAGCCGTCCTCGAACACGAAATCGAGCATGCCGGTGCGGTCGGGGTCGGTGTCGGTCCAGACGTGCGAGCGGTAGGACAGGTAACCGTTCGGCTTGCCTTCGGTGAACGGCGAGTCGGCGAACAGCGCGGTGGCGATCGGCTGCAGCGCCAGGCCGACGCGGAATTTCTTCACCATGTCGGCTTCGTCGGCGAAGTCGAGGTTGACCTGCACCGTGCAGGTGCGCGTCATCATGTCCAGGCCGAGGTTGCCGCGCGTCGGCATGTAGCGGCGCATGATCGCGTAGCGGCCCTTCGGCATCCACGGCATCTCCTCGCGCTTCCACTTCGGCTGGAAGCCCATGCCGAGGAAGCCGACGCCGAGCTCGTCGGCGACCGTCTTCACCTCGTGCAGGTGGCTGCCGACCTCGCAACAGGTGTCGTGGATGGTTTCCAGCGGCGCGCCCGACAGTTCGAGCTGGCCGGCGGGTTCCAGCGTCACCGAGGCGTTGCCGCGGGTCAGCGCGATCAGGTGGCCGTCCTCCTCGACGCGCTCCCAGCCGAACCGCGTCAGCCCTTCGAGCATCGCGCGGATGCCGCGCGGACCGTCGTATTCGAGCGGGCGCAGGTCGTCGAAGCGGAAACCGAACTTCTCGTGCTCGGTGCCGATGCGCCACGCCTCGGGCGGCTTGCCGCCCTCGGCCATGTACTCGACCAACTGGCGCCGGTCGTGGACCGGCGTGGTGCTGACGGCGCTGGGGCTGGACACGTGGACGATCCTTCGATGGGAGCCGCGCGAACATGGGGGCACGCCGGCGGTTTGAAAGGGGGGGGCGCGCGCGGGGCGCGCCGCTCAACGCCGGTCGCGCTCCGTCTCGAACAGGCGCATCACGGCCGCGCGCGCGGCCTCGACGCCGGTGGCGTCGTGCGCGGAGAACGCCTGCGCGGCGGCGTCCCAGCCTTCCGCCGCGACCGTCTTCTCGAACGCGCGCAGCGCGGCCTGCACCTGCGCGCGCGAGAGCTTGTCGGCCTTGGTCAGCAGGCAATGGCAGGCGAGCCCGGTTTCCGCGCAGAACGCCAGCATCTGCCGGTCGAAGTCCTTGAGCGGATGGCGGATGTCGATGATCAGCACCAGGCCGCGCAGCGCGCGGCGGTGGTGCAGGTAGGCGTCGATCGCCTGGCGCCAGTGCTCGCGCAGCGCTTGCGGCACCTTGGCGTAGCCGTAGCCGGGCAGGTCGACCAGGCGGCGCCCGGGATCGAGCTCGAACACCACCATCTGCTGGGTGCGTCCGGGCGTCTTCGAGGTGCGCGCCAGCGCGCGCTGGCCGGTCAGCGCGTTCAGCGCGCTCGACTTGCCGGCGTTGGAACGGCCGGCGAAGGCGACCTCGGCGCCCGCATCGGGCGGCAGTTGCTCGGGGGTGTGGGCGGCGAGCACGAAGCGCGCGCCCTGCAGGGGATTCGGTGGCATCGGGACGCTCCGGGCCGATCCGCGTAGCCGCGCCGGCACTTCAAGGTTTGACCGGCCTCGGGGGCACGGGGATAATTCAACGGTTTCTGCCCGCGCCTGCGGGAACCTTCAGGATACGAGCGCGTTTTCGGGAGAGAAGTGTATGAGTTTTCGGCGCACCGTTGCCTTCGCCGTCACGCTCGCCTTCAGCGCGGCCGCCGCCGCGCAAGGCGCGGCGCAGCCGACCGCGGCGCCCGCGCCGGCCGCCAGCGCCGCCGCACCGGCCGCTGCTGCTGCCGTCGCCGCCGCGCCGCTGAAGCCGGGCGATGCCGCCGCC
>NZ_JBDKSX010000135.1:0-6502 GCF_039680435.1 Mizugakiibacter sp.
CAGCTCCTGCTCGTTGCGCGCGCCGTACAGCAGCACGACTTCGCGCCCGCCGGCGGTCAGCGCGGCGAACTTCGGCAGCATCGCGCGGTACGGGGTGACGCCGGTGCCGGTGGCGATCAGCAGGTAGCGGCGGTTGGCGTCCTCGTCCAGCAGGCAGAAGCGCCCGTAGGGGCCGCTGGCCTCGACCGTCTCGCCTTCCTTCAGCCCGCCGAGCAGCCTGGTGGCGGCGCCGCCCTCGACGTAGGACACCGCGATCTCGATGCGCGCCACCGGCCCGCTGCCGTCGCCGACCGTGCCGACCGAATAGCTGCGCTTGGTCGGCTTGCCGTCGTCGTAGTTGAAGTGGATCTGCACGAACTGCCCGGGCACGAACGCGAACGGTTGGCCGTCGACGCGCTCGAACGCCATGTGGCGCACGCTGGGCGCGAGCATGTGGCTGGAGGCGAGGCGGAGCTGGAAGTGTTCGGCCATGGGGACGGGAGAGCGGTTCGGGAACGGCGCGCGCGCCGCGGCACCCGGGGCGGGTGCGCAAAGCTCGATATAATAAGGGTCTTGCCCCTGCCCCGCACCCCATGACCGACCCAGCCGCCCTCGAGGTCCGCGACCTCCGCAAGACCTATGGCAACGGCGTCGAGGCGCTGAAGGGCGTCTCGCTGACCGTCCAGCCCGGCGACTTCTTCGCCCTGCTCGGCCCGAACGGCGCCGGCAAATCGACCCTGATCGGCATCCTGTCCTCGCTGGTCAACGCCAGCGGCGGCGATGCCGAGGTGTTCGGCATCTCGGTCACGCGCCAGCGCAGCGCGGCGATGCGCCTGATCGGCCTGGTGCCGCAGGAGCTGAACTTCAACCAGTTCGAGAAGCCGCTGGACATCTGCGTCAACCAGGCCGGCTTCTACGGCATCCCGCGCCGGGTCGCCGCCGAGCGCGCCGAGAAGTACCTCAACGAGCTGCGCCTGTGGGACAAGGCGCAGCAGCCCGCGCGCATGCTGTCCGGCGGCATGAAGCGCCGGCTGATGATCGCGCGCGCGATGATGAACGAGCCGAAGCTGCTGATCCTCGACGAGCCGACCGCCGGCGTCGACATCGAGATCCGCCGTTCGATGTGGCAGTTCATCAGCGGCATCAACCGCGCCGGCACCACGGTGATCCTCACCACGCACTACCTGGAGGAAGCCGAGCGGCTGTGCCGCAACATCGCCATCATCGACCACGGCCGCATCATCGAGAACACCTCGATGAAGCGGCTGCTGGCCAAGCTCGACGTCGAGACCTTCGTGCTCGACCTCGCCGCCGCCTGCGCGGCGCCGCCCGAGGTGGCGGGCGTGCGCCTGACCCGCGTCGACGACTTCACGATCGAGGCGGAGATGGCGCGCACGCACGACCTCAACTCGCTGTTCACCGCGCTGTCCGCCGCGGGCATCACCGTGGCCTCGATGCGCAACAAGGCCAACCGCCTGGAAGAGCTGTTCGTGCGCCTGGTCGAGAACGGCGCGAAGGAGCACGCCGCATGAGCGCGTCGGCAAACATGGTCGCGCTGTACACCGTCGCCCGCCGCGAGGTCATGCGCATCCTGCGCATCTGGAGCCAGACCCTGCTGCCGCCGGCGATCACCATGACGCTGTACTTCGTCATCTTCGGCACCCTGATCGGCAGCCGCATCGGCACCATGCACGGCTTCACCTACATGCAGTACATCGTGCCCGGCCTGGTGATGATGAGCATCATCACCAACAGCTACGGCAACATCTCCAGCTCGTTCTTCAGCTCCAAGTTCGGCCGCTACGTCGAGGAGATGCTGGCCTCGCCGATGCCGAGCTGGGTGATCCTCAGCGGCTACGTCGGCGGCGCGGTGCTGCGCGGGCTGATGGTCGGCGTGATCGTGCTCGGCATCTCGCTGTTCTTCACCAAGCTCAGCATCGCGCACCCGCTGGTCACGGTGACCACGGTGCTGCTGGCGGCGACGGTGTTCTCGCTGGCCGGTTTCGTCAACGCGGTGTTCGCCAAGAAATTCGACGACATCGCCATCGTGCCGACCTTCGTGCTGACGCCGCTGACCTACCTCGGCGGCGTGTTCTATTCGGTCGACCTGCTGCCGCAGCCGTGGCGCACGCTGTCGTTCGCCAACCCGATCCTGTACATGGTCAACGCCTTCCGCTACGGCGTGCTCGGCGTCAGCGACGTCGGCCTGGCCGAGGCGATGCTGGTGATGGTCGGCTTCGCCGTGGCGCTGGCGGCGACCGGCATGTGGCTGCTGAAGCGCGGCATCGGGCTGCGCAGCTGAGCCGGCGCGCGGCGCCGCTTCCGCGGCGCCAGTGTCACGCTGCGTCCTGTCTCCCTCTCTCCCGGCGGGGTCGGGGTGAGGGGGAGTCGTCCGCAGGACAGCTCGCTCTTCCGCGACAGACGACGAACACGCGCTTCGCGCGTCCCCCTCACCCTGCCCTCTCCCCGCGGGGAGAGCGGAAAAACATGCGTGGCGGGGTTCACGACGCAACAGCGCGCGGCATCGCAGGAAGTGGCGCAGCGCCAGATGACGCCGCGCAAAAAGTCGAGCGTGTCGAACGATGCCGCCTCTCCCCAGCGGGGAGAGCGCGCAGCGACTGCGCCGCGCAGCGTCTCGTCTCCCTCTCCCCAACGGAGAGAGGGTCGAGGTGAGGGGGGTGCCGTCCGCAGGACGGCCGCTGGTTCGCGACAGACCCGCGGCGTTCGCCGCGGTCGCCTGCATCGAAGCCGTCGGGCCGCGCATGACTCCCGGCGCTGGCCCACGCGGCGCCGCTCTGCTAGAACGGCGGCTTCCCCACCTCGGGAGATCCGCCATGCGTCCGCTGC
This sequence comes from Mizugakiibacter sp., assembly GCF_039680435.1. Lineage (NCBI taxonomy): Bacteria > Pseudomonadati > Pseudomonadota > Gammaproteobacteria > Lysobacterales > Rhodanobacteraceae > Mizugakiibacter > Mizugakiibacter sp. The sequence goes on from NZ_JBDKSX010000135.1 coordinate 2,827, forward strand.
CGCTGCTGCTGGGCCTCGCCCTCGCCGTTCCCGCCGTCCAGGCCGCCGAGGCGCCGCCGCCCACCGAGCATCCGGTGCTGCGCGAGATCGCCGGCCAGGTCAGCCCCGACACGCTGCATGCGACCATCGCCAAGCTGGTCGGCTTCGGCACGCGCCACACGCTGTCGGACACGAAATCGAACAAGCGCGGCATCGGCGCCGCGCGGCGCTGGGTGCAGTCGCAGTTCGAGGCGTTCTCGAAGGACTGCGGCGGCTGCCTCGAAGTGGTGACGCCGTCCGACAGCTTCACCGGCAAGCGCATCCCGCAGCCGACCGAAGTGATGGACGTGGTCGCGATCCAGCGCGGCAGCTCGGATCCGAACCGCGTGATCGTGATCACCGGCCATCTCGATTCGCGCCGCACCGACGTGATGGACGCCAAGGGCGACGCCCCCGGCGCCAACGACGACGGCTCCGGCACCGCCGCGGTGATCGAGGCCGCGCGCGTGCTGTCGAAGTACAAGTTCCCGGCGACGCTGGTCTACGCCGCGCTGTCCGGCGAGGAGCAGGGCCTGTACGGCGGCAAGGTACTGGCCGCCTACGCGAAGGCGCACGGCTGGCAGGTCGAGGCCGACCTCAACAACGACATCGTCGGCAACACGCGCGGCGAGGACGGCGTGATCGACACCACCTCCGTGCGCGTGTTCTCCGAAGGCACCAAGGCGACCGAGACCGCGAAGCAGGCCGCCTATCGCCGCTACCACGGCGGCGAGAACGATTCGCCCTCGCGCAACGTCGCGCGCTTCATGGCCAGCCTGGCCGACGACTACCTCACCAACTTCCACGTGCGCATGGTCTACCGCACCGACCGCTACGGCCGCGGCGGCGACCAGGTGCCGTTCCTCGAGGCCGGCTATCCGGCGGTGCGCGTCACCGAGGGCCACGAGAACTACACGCGCCAGCACCAGGACTTGCGTACCGAGCACGGCATCCGCTACGGCGACACGATCGACGGCGTCGACTTCGACTACCTCGCGCAGGTGACGCGCCTGAACGCCATCACCATGGCGTCGCTGGCCTGGGCGCCGGCGCCCCCGCAGGGCGTGGCGATCGACGGCGCGGTGACGCCGGACACCACGGTGACATGGCAGAAGGTGCCCGGCGCAGCCGGCTACCGCGTGGGGTGGCGCGACACCACCGCGCCGCGCTGGCAGCACCACCGCTGGGCCGGCGATGCCGACAAGCTGGTGCTGAAGAACATCGTCATCGACGACTGGAACTTCGGCGTCAGCGCCGTCTCCGCCGATGGTTTCGCCAGCCCGGTGGTGTTCCCCGGCGACGCCGGCAGCTTCGCCAGCGCCGCGCCGGCGGAAACGCCGTAGCGGGCTGCATGGACTGTAGGGTGGGCTTCAGCCCACCGCTGCTTCGTTCGACGGTGCCGTGATGGTGGGCTCAAGCCCACCCTACTTGCTGGTGGTGCTGGTCGCCGCGAAGAAACTGATCATCGCCGGCGTGATCGCCCTCGGAGGTTTCCTGGCGCGGCTGTTCGGGCGCAAGAAGCGGGCGTGAGGTCTAGCTTGGGAGCCACTCATGCCAACTGGAGAAAAATTCCGCATTTTGCTTGGAACTGAGGAAGGCACTCACCATCCACTGCTCTGGTTTAAGGGTCACAAACGAGACGAAATCTTTTGGGGTCCCTACGGGCTAGGCACACCACAGTCAACGCTACGCGCCGAGTGGCTAGAACGGCGCTCACCGCTCGACAGCCACAAGACTCAGCGATATCACGTTGCGGGTTACACTGAGCGAAACCTACGATTCGATCATTTCTCGTCTCACTGCGATGGTACTTTTCACCTCAAGTGCATTGGTACAGATAAGCCAATCTATGTACACATTCTTCGCCGAACCCTTCCGATCGGTGAAAAATCTGACATTTTTCTTGAGTGCGTAACGCAAACGGGCCTTATCGAGGCTTATGCTCGATCCGTCGCAGTGAGGAATCACGACAGAGTGATTCCCGTGCCTCGAAATCGAGGAATCCAGCTCTACTTCGCTGTTGCGGGAAGTGGATATCCACTGAGGGACGAAATTTCGCGATTCCTCAAGCCTGGTGCCGAACTAGGACCAGCCTTTGACATCGGCAACTTTACTTTGGCATCGATGTATTCGATGAAAGCGCCGCCCGCTCCCTCTCGGTATCCGCCGCTTGCAGGCACTGTTGTCAGCTTAAGGTTCGAGACAACGGCTAAGTCGTATCGGAACAAGATGTTCATATTTCAATAATTAGTGACGTAGGGCGGATCCGCCGTCGCATCACGGCACGATGGTGGATCAAACCGCTGCACGGCTTGATCCGCCCTACCTCGTGGGCTTGGCGCGGTGGGTGGGCGTGGCGGTCCAGGGATCGTCGGGCCAGGGGCGTTTGGGGTAGCGCGTAGGGTGGGTTTCGCGCAGCGAAACCCACCGTTATTGCGCGACTCGCTGCCTCGACGGCGCCAGCGACGTCGCGATGGGTTTCGCTGCGCTCAACTCATCCTACCCAGGATCGCGCGGCGTGCGGGCCGCACTTATCGACGTGTTTCCGCACGCGCCTCCGGCTTGGCGTGGTGCCTCGGCGTGACGGTCAACGCGAATGGCGGATCAAACCGCTGCGCGGCTTGATCCGCCCTACCTTGTGGGCTTGGCGCGGTGCGTCGGCGTAGCGGTCCAGGGGTCGTCGGGCCAGGGGTGTTTGGGGTCGCGGCCCTTCAGTTCCTTCTTCACTTCCGGGTAGGTGCGCTCCCAGAAGCCGCGCAGGTCCTGCGTGACCTGGATCGGGCGGCCGGCGGGCGACAAGAGATGCAGCGTCACCGGCACGCGGCCCTGCGCGACGCGCGGCGTGTCGGCGAGGCCGAACAGTTCCTGCAGCTTCACCGCCAGCACCGGCGGCTGCCCGGGCACGTATTCCAGCTTGCGCGTCATGCCGCTGGGCACGGTCAGCGCGTCGGGTGCGTGTTCGTCGAGCGCGCGGCGCTGCGCGTAGTCGAGCATCGCTGATAACGCTTCCGACAGTTCCGCCGGCGCCAACGCATCCAGCTTGCGCTTGCCAGCCAGATACGGCGCCAGCCAGGTTTCCAGCGACGCGAGCAGCGCATCATCGGCGACGTCGGGCAGGCCAAGTTCCGGCATCCAGCCGCGCAAGGCCTGGATGCGCAGGCGCAGTCGCCGCGCGGTATCGCTCCACGGCAGCGCATCGAGGCCTTTCGCGCGCACCGCGGCCAGCAGCGCCGGTACGGCGTCCTCCGGTTTCACCGGCACGCTGCGCCGCTCCAGCACCAGCGCGTCGAAGCGCTGTTCCTCGAACGCCTCGACCGCCGCGCTGGCCTCGTTCCAGCGCACCGCACGCACGCGCGCGAAGCGCTCGGGGTAGTCGCGCTCGAGCCGCGCGGCGTCGAACGGCGCGGCGGCGAGGATCAGGCTGTCGCGCGCCTCGAAGCGCAGGTCGAGCGCGAGCAGCCACGGCTCGCCGTGCAGCGCGGTGGCCTCGTGCAGGCGCGCGCCGCGGCCGTTGGCGAGCTGGTAGCGCAACGGGTTGTGCGCATCGCGTTTGGCGACACGATCGGGAAAGGCGTGCAGCAGCAGGTCGCCGACCGCGTGGCTGTCCGGCACGCCGCTGGCGGCGCTGCGCACGCCGAGGCGGCGCCGCCAGCCGGCG
>NZ_JBDKSX010000136.1:0-8681 GCF_039680435.1 Mizugakiibacter sp.
CCGAGCTCACCGCCGAACGCTTCCTCCCCGATCCGTTCCGCAACGCCCCCGGCGCCCGCCTCTACCGCACCGGCGACCGCGGCCGCTGGAAACCCGACGGCACCCTCGAACACCTCGGCCGCCTCGACTTCCAGGTCAAGGTGCGCGGCTACCGCATCGAACTCGGCGAGATCGAGGCGCAGCTCGCGCTGCAGCCGCAGGTCGCCCGCGCCGTCGCCATCACCCGCGAGGACCGCCCCGGCGACGTGCGCATCGTCGCCTACCTGGTCGCCCAACCCGGCGCCACGCCGGACGAGGCCGCGCTGCGCCAGGCGCTGCGCCGCACGCTGCCCGACTACATGGTGCCGCAGCACTTCGTCGTCCTCGACGCCCTGCCGCTGCTGCCCAACGGCAAGCTCGACCGCAAGGCCCTGCCCGCACCCGCCGACCTCGCGCGCGAACCGGCGCACGGCAGGGACTTCGTCGCGCCGCACACCGAAAACGAGCGGCACCTGGCGGCCCTGTGGAGCGAGCTGCTGGGCGTGCCGCGCGTCGGCGCGCACGACAACTTCTTCGACCTCGGCGGGCACTCGATGCTGGCGATGCAGGCGATCGCGCGCATGGAGCAGCAGACCGGCCGGCGCATCAATCCGCGCCAGTACATCTTCGAGACGCTGGCGCAGGTCGCGCACGCCTACGACCATGCCGCCCCCGAACCGCCGCCGCCCGCAGGCGGGATCTTCAAACGCCTTTTCGGCGGCGCACGCGAGGGCGCGTGATGGTGCCGACGGTCCGCCCGCAGCATGTCGCCGCGCCGCCGCCGCCGCCCATGGCGTGCCATGGCGCCGCGCCGGCCGTGCACTGGACGGTGCCGCTGTCGCCGCCCACGCTGTGCGACGGCGAGCTGCACGTGTGGCGCATCGATCTCGACGCCGCCGCCATGGACAGCGATCCCACGCTGGACGCGGCCGAGCGCGCGCGCGCCGCGCGCTTCGTGTTCCCGCGCGATCGTTGGCGCTACGTCGCCGCGCACGCCGCGCTGCGCCGCATCCTCGGCCACTACCTCGGCCTCGCGCCGGCCGCGCTGCCGCTGCGCCGCGGCAGCGAAGGCAAGCCCGAGCTGGCGCTGCCCGACGCGCCCGCGTTCAACCTCAGCCACGCCGGCGGGCTCGCGCTGGTCGCGATCGGCCGCGTGCGCGCGCTCGGCATCGACATCGAAACGGTGCGCCCGCTGCCGGATGCGGAGCTGCTGGCGCAGCGCTGCTTCACCCCGGCCGAGTGCGTCGTCATCGCCGCCACCGTGCCGCAGCGGCGAACGCTCGCCGTGCTGACCTGCTGGACGCGCAAGGAGGCGCTGCTGAAGACGACCGGCGACGGCCTGGCCTGCGACCTCACGAGGATCCACGTCGGCGCCGACGCGGCGCCGCGCCGCCTCGCCGTGCGCGCGGGCGCGGACGGGCCGATGGACGTGGCGCTGCGCACGTTCCGGCCCGCGCCGGACCATATCGCCGCCTGCGGCGTCGCACTTGGCGGCGGGGGCGCTTGCGGCGATGATCCACCCGTCACCCACTGGTACACGGACGTGACTGCATCGTGATTCCCTACCGCTTCGGTGCCCAGGATCGGCGCATGTTCGGCGTGTTCCACCCGCCCGGCGGCGAGCGCGCGCGGGGCTGCGCGGTGCTGCTGCTCAACCCGTTCGGGCAGGAGGCGATCCGCAGCCACCGCATCTTCCGCGTGCTCGCCGAACGCCTCGCCCGCCAGGGCTTCCCGGTGCTGCGCTTCGACTACTACGCCACCGGCGACTCCGACGGCGAATGCGAACGGGGCACGCTGGCCGGCTGGTGCGGCGACCTGCGCACCGCCCACGCCGAGCTGCTCGCCCGCAGCGGCTGCCGCCACGCCGCGTGGGTCGGGCTGCGCCTCGGCGCCAGCCTCGGCCTGCTCGCCGCGCAGGCGGACGCAGCCCCACGCACGCTGCTGCTGTGGGATCCGGTGATCGACGGCGGCGCCTACCTCGACGAGCTGCGGCTTGCGCACATGACCTTCCTGGCCGAGGACTTCGGCCTCGACTGGCCGACCTTCGCCGCGCGCTTCGGCCGCCCGCGCGACGGCGTCGTGGACGAGGCGCTGGGCTTCCCGCTGCCGCTCGGGCTGCGCGCGGAGCTGCGCGCGCTGGACCTGGCCGCCGCGCCCGTGCACGCCGGGCGCGTGCACGTGGTCGCCACCGCCGACGGCACCGCGCAGCGGCGCCTGCGCGAACGCCTGGCTACCGCGGCGCCGTCCCTCGACTGGCAGGCGCTGGCCACGGCCTCGCCGTGGAATTCCGACGCCGCGATGAGCGCGGCCATCGTGCCCGCCGACGTGCTGCAGCACATCGCGGCCACCCTGGAGACGCTGCCGTGAGCGAGCGCGTCGTCCAGTTCGGCGAGCGCCGGCGCCTGGTCGGCACGTTCACGCCGCCCGCGCCGGGCCTCGCGCCACGCGACGTCGGCTTCGTCATGTTCAACGCCGGCGTGATCCCGCGCATCGGCCCGCAGCGCATGTACGTGAAGTTCGCCCGCGAGATGGCGAGCCTCGGCTTCGCGGCGCTGCGCTTCGACCTGTCCGGCCAGGGCGACAGCCGCGCCGCCACCGGCACGCTCGGCTTCGAGCGCCAGGCGGTGGCCGACGTGCGCGCGGCGCTGGACCACCTGGCAGAGACGCAGGGCCTGCGGCGCTTCGTGCTGGCCGGGCTGTGCTCGGGCGCCGACCACAGCTATGCCGCCGCGCTGGAGGATCCGCGCGTGGTCGGCGTGGTGATGCTGGAGCCGTACGCCTACCCGACCCTGCGCACGCATCTGCGCAGCGCGCTGGCGCGACTGCGCCGCGCCGGCTTCATCGGCGCGGCCTGGCGCACGCTCAAGGGTCGGCTGTCGCGCGCGTCCGCCACGGCGCAAGCGGCGACGGGGAACGGCCGCCACCGTCCGTCCAAGGACGACTTCGCGCGCGGGCTCGCCGCGCTTGCCGGGCGCGGCGTGGAGGTCTACCTGCTGTATTCGGGCAGCATGACGCGCGAATACAACTACGCCGGGCAGTTTGCCGACGGTTTCCGGCGCTACCGGCTGCCGGCCTGCGTGAGCACCGACTACATCGCCGAGGCCAACCACAACCGCACCGAACTGGCCATGCAGCGCGCATGGATCTCCCGCGTGACGGCCTGGTCGCGGCGCTTCGTCGACGCCCCCGCCGCGGCCATCGGCGCCGCAGCCGAGCGGCGCCCCGCGACCGGCACGGCCCACGCCGCCATGCATGCCGCCCAGGGAGAGTGATCGCATGGACGCCACGCTCGCCGTGCCGCCTGCCGCCGCACGCTCGCTGCTGTATCCGCCGCTGCCCGCCGGCACGCGGCCGCTGCGCGTGCTGGCGCTGCTCGACCGCGAGCGCGTGCCCGCGTGGCTGGCCAGGATGCTGGCCGGGCTCGGCGAAGGCGGCGCGGCCGAACTGGTCGCGCTGGCGACGGTGCAAACCACGCGCGAGGCGCACGGCAGCCGCCTGTTCGACGCCTATCTCCGCCTCGACATGCGCTTCGCCGGCGCCATGGGCGCGGTGCATGCGCCGGTCGATTCGGATGCGCTGCTGCCTGCCGTCGCGCGCCACGCCTGGCGCGCGACGGCGGACGCGCCGCTCGAACTGGCGGCGGACGCCGAAGCCGCGCTGGCAAAGCTGGCGCCCGACCTGGTGCTGAGCTTCGGCCTGCCGCTGCCGGGACCGAAGCTGGCCGCGGCAGCGCCGCGCGGCGTGTGGAGCTTCGGCCAGGACGCCACCGACCCGATGCGCGCCGCGTTCTGGATGTTCGCCGCCTTCGACCGCGGCGAGCCGGTCACGCCCGGCGGCCTCGGCGTGCACCGCTCCGATCGCGGCCGCTGGGAACTGCTCGAACCCAGCATCGGCTCGACCGCATTGCTGTCGTACGCGCGCAACCGCGCCTACCAGTTGCAGAAGAAGCCGGCACTGCTGCGCCGGGCGCTGCGCCGCCTCGCGCTCGGCGGGGAGCCCGAGGCGATCCCGCTGCCGGACGCGCGCGAACCGGGCGGACCCGCCTGCGCGCTGCTCGCGATGCGCCTGCTGGCGCGCGCGGCCACCCGCCACCTGCCGCGGCTGGGCAAGATCGAACACTGGTACCTGCTGTGGCGGCGCGCGCCGCATCGGCTCGATCCCGCCGCGCCGAGCGTCGCCGGCTTCCAGCGCCTCGATCCGCCGCGCGGCGCGTTCTGGGCCGATCCCTGCGCGTTCACCCACGCCGGCCGCAGCGCGATCTTCGTCGAGGAACTCGACTACGCGAGCGGCCGCGGCCACATCAGCGCCATCGAGCCGGACGCGGCCGCCGGCGCGCCGCGCAGCGGCATCGTGGTGAAAGGCGCCTGCCACCTCTCCTATCCGTGCCTGTTCGCCTGGAACGACACCGTCTACATGACCTTCGAGGCCGCGCTGGAGCGGCGCCTGCCGCTGTGGCGCGCGCGTCGCTTCCCGTACGAGTGGGAGCCGGTCGCCGACCTGCTGCACGGTTACCGCATGGTCGACGGCACCCTGCATTACGAGAACGGGCGCTGGTTCCTGTTCGCCTGCGTCGCCGAGACGTCGTTCGACGACGGCGGCCGCGAGTGGAGCGAGCTGTTCCTGTTCCACGCCGGCTCGCCGCTCGGCCCGTGGCTGCCGCATCCGCAGAATCCGATCGTGCGCGACGCGCGCAGCGCGCGGCCGGCGGGCGGCCTGTTCCGCCATCGCGGGCGCCTGATCCGGCCCGCGCAGGACTGCGGCCCCGACTACGGCTATCGCGTGGTGTTCCACGAGGTGCTGGCGCTGGACCCCGAACGCTACGCCGAACGGCGGCTGGGCGCGCTCGCGCCGGACTGGCAGTCCGGCCTGCGCGGCTGCCACACCTATTCCGTGCACGACGACGTCGAGGTGATCGACGTCAAGCACCTGGCACCGCGCCGCTACGCGCGGCCCGCGCGAAAGGCCGGCGACGGCGGATCCGTTGCATGATCCCGCGCTGCGCGCGCAGGCCGCCCACGGATTGCCCGCGAAATGGACCGGCCGCGCCATGCCACGCCCGGCATGCATGCGCGACCATCTCCGGCGCGCGGCCCGCCGGCCGCGCTTTTCCGGCTACGATAACCGCCCTTCGAGGAGCCGATCGACCATGTGTGGAATTGTCGCTGCCGTCGCCCAGCGCGACGCCGCCCCGATCCTGATCGAGGGACTGAAGGCGCTCGAGTACCGCGGCTACGACTCGGCCGGCGTCGCCGTGCTCGGCGCCGACGGCATCCAGCGCGTGCGCGCCAAGGGCAAGGTGCGCGAGCTGGAAGAGCGCTACCGCCTTAACCCGTTCCCCGGCGGCACCGGCATCGCGCACACGCGCTGGGCCACGCACGGTGCGCCCAGCGAGAACAACGCGCATCCGCACGTCGCCGGCACGATCGCGGTCGTACACAACGGCATCATCGAGAACCACGCCGAGCTGCGCGCCGAGATGCAGGCGCGCGGCCGCACCTTCACCTCGGAAACCGACACCGAGGTGATCGCGCACCTGATCGACGAGGCCATGCGCGGCGGGCTCGACCTGCGCGACGCCGTGCTGACCGCGCTGCGCCGCCTCGAAGGCGCCTACGCGATCGCCGCGATCAGCCTGACCGAGCCCGGCCACGTGGTCGGCGCGCGCCGCGGCAGCCCGCTGGTGGTCGGCGTCGGCATCGGCGAGCACTTCCTGGGCTCGGACGTGCAGGCGCTGATCAAGGTCACCAATCGCGTCGTCTACCTCGAAGAAGGCGACGTGGTCGAGATCGAGCGCGACCGCTATCGGATCTGCACCGCCGACGGCCGCGCGGTCGAGCGCGCCGTGCACGAGAGCGAGCTGTCCGCCGACGCGGTCGAGCGCGGCGAATACCGCCACTACATGCTGAAGGAGATCTTCGAGCAGCCGCGCGCGGTCGCCGACACGCTGGAGGGCCGGCTCGGCCCACGCGGCGTGCTGCCCAACATCTTCGGCACCGACGCGGAAGCGCTGCTCAAGCGCGCGCGCGGCGTGCACATCGTCGCCTGCGGCACCAGCTTCCACGCCGGCTCGGTCGCGCGCTACTGGATCGAGGGCCTGGCGCACCTGCCGGTCAACGTCGAGGTGGCCAGCGAATACCGCTACCGCGACGTGGTAGTGCCGCCCGACACGCTGTTCGTGGCGATCTCGCAGTCGGGCGAAACCGCCGACACGCTGGCCGCGCTGCGCGAATCGCGCAAGCGCGGCTATCTCGGCACCTTCGCCGTGTGCAACGTGCCGGAATCCTCGCTGGTGCGCGAGGCCGACCTGGTGCTGATGACGCGCGCCGGCCCCGAGATCGGCGTCGCCTCGACCAAGGCGTTCACCACCCAGCTCGCCGCACTCGGCCTGCTCACGCTGGAGCTGGCGCGCCTGAACGGCGCGCCGACGGAAAAGTACCAACGGCTGTGCGCGCAGCTCGCCTCGCTGCCGCGCGTGCTGGAACAGGCGTTGAAGCTCGATCCGGTGATCGCCAGGCTGGCCGAGCGCTTCGTCGGCAAGCACCACGCGCTGTTCCTCGGCCGCGGCGCGCATTACCCGGTGGCGCAGGAAGGCGCGCTCAAGCTGAAGGAAATCTCCTACATCCACGCCGAAGCCTACCCGGCCGGCGAGCTGAAGCACGGCCCGCTGGCGCTGGTCGACGAGGACATGCCGGTGATCGCCGTGGCGCCCAACAACCAGCTGCTGGAAAAGCTGAAGTCCAACCTCGAGGAAGTGCGCGCCCGCGGCGGCGAACTGTACGTGTTCGCCGACAACGAGGTGACGCTGCCGCCCAACGGCGGCCGCGGCGAGCTGATCAAGCTCGACGCCGGCGGCAACCTGGTCGCCGCCGCCGCCTTCACCGTGCCGCTGCAACTGCTCGCCTACCACGTCGCCGTGCTGAAGGGCACCGACGTCGACCAGCCGCGCAATCTCGCCAAGTCGGTGACGGTGGAATAGGCGACTACGCCGCTATCGCGGCCTCCGCATACCCCGCTCTCGCCGCCCCCCGTAGAAAACGCGGACCGGCACCGAAGATTCAGCAGCAACTGGGGCACGTCAGCCAACTTCCGCGCGCACGCAAGTGCGTGGTCAGCGAGATGCTCGACTCCCTGCTCGCGCAATCGTGCTGACGCCAGCACAACATTGAAACGATCAAGGCCCGCAATGCGGACCTTGTTATTTGCTTGGCATACCAGCCCAGCCTACACGGCTATCCATCACCAAGCTCACGAAAGAACCAATGCCCAGGGCTTCCGGCCAAAGGAGTTGAGTCGCCAAATGGATTCGACACTTCGTTTGGAAAATAATAAATGGCGCTTCCACCCCCTCGGACAACCGTTCCACTAGACGACAACACAAAAACCCCACCCATTGGACCTAGCTTCCCGTATGGTTCTTCGCCACTAACGTCAACCCAAAGCACCCCCAATTTCTTTAAGCCCTTGGCAATCTCATTCTTTTGTGGGCACTTAATCGTATCACCCTCTGAGGCGATGACTCGCCCATTTTGATAGATAGAAATAGTGCCCCACCCTTTACACGACGAGATTAGGTTTTTTAGCACGCCAAATTCATTTTCGTGAGACTTGAAAAAAACCTTTCCTTGCTGCGGCGTATAATCCAGAACGCTGCTCGCAGAACATGAGCACACAATTCCAACTATGGATGCGCAAAAAACAGCGCGTCTGATCTTACTAATGGCCATGGTGGTCACCATAGTATTGGTACCCGGAAATGATGTCGGACGTATCTTCCGGATAGTCGCCAAACCTCATACCTAAACCAGCCTAAAAAGTCGCTACCTTGTCCGAAACAAAAAACGCCGCCCCACCCAAAGCTGCTGATCCCGCAAAATTTAAGTCCCCTCTCAATCGATTCCCAGGTGTGTGCCCTTGCACAAAAGTCTGATACGCCCCGGCCCCAAATATTGCTGTCCCTTCGCTAAATCCAAACGCGTGCGCGACTAGCCCGAAGTGAAAATTCCCAAACTCAGCTAAAAGCTTCTTATCCCGAAAACCTTGAAATACGCTCTGATCTTTGAAATCCCATTTTCCGCCTTTCCTTACTGCACCTACAAAATCGCTCAGGTCGTGTTTCGCACCCCATTGTTGAGCCGTCTTCACATTCGCGTCAATGTTGACGTGGCCGTAGTTGATAACTGAACTGTACTTCGCGAGCGCGCCCCTCATAGCTTGCTGACGCTGCATCCCTTGCGCTGCGCCGCTCGTACCGGTGGTGAAACCTCCGGTGCTCGCACAAGTGCCGTCGCCGGTGGAGATGTGCGACCCGGTGCAGCGACCATCAGGGTCCGTATACCGATATGGGTTGTCATCGGCATACCAATACCGATTGAAGTTCCCGCCCGCGCTCGTCGCCGTCACCGGATCGACGGACAGGAAGCGTCCGATGCCGGGGTCATAGTAGCGCTGCTGCATGTTGTCCAGACCGGTCGCGGCGTCCTCCTCATGACCGGCGTAGCCCGGGCCATCCCGTAGCGATCGATTGAGCACCTCGCCATAGGGGCCGTAGTAGGTACGCTCCACGACATTGTGGTTGGCATCGGTGACCACCATGGCGCTTCTCAGCGCATCGGTGTGGTAGTAGTACACCGTATCGTTGGCGATGGCGGGCGCGGCGGCCAACA
>NZ_JBDKSX010000137.1:0-20572 GCF_039680435.1 Mizugakiibacter sp.
GGCGCCGACGCGTCCAGGCGCGCCGCAGCCAGCGCGCGCCCAGCGCGAACAGCGCCAGCAGCAGCGCGGCGCACAGCCACCAGCCGGGCGCCGGCGGCCAGCCGCCGACCACCGGGAGATGGATATCGCGCAGGATCGGCCCGGCCGCGTTCACCGCACGGCCCCCGGCAGCGCATCGAACAGCGCCTGCAGCGCCGGCAGCGGATCCTCGGCGGTGTCGATGCGCCGCCACGGCACCGCGACGGCGGCGCACGCCGCGGCCAGCCGCTGCTGGCCGGCGCCGAGCCGCTGCACGAACGCGGCGCGCGCGGCATCGCCGTCGAGCGCCAACGCGAGCCGCGCGCCGGCATGGGCGAACGCGTAGCGACCGCGCGGCGGCGGCGCCAGTTCGAGCGCGTCGGCGACGATCAGCACGCGCACCTCGGCGCGCTTGCGCAGGCGGCGCAACGCCTCCTCCGCGCCGACGTCGCAGCTCTGGCCGTCGCTGAGCAGCAGCACGCGCAGCTCGCCGCGCACCAGCGCCAGCGCGCGCGCGAGCCCTTCCGACAGGGGTTGCGGCGCGATCGGCGCCCGCGCATCCCAGCGCGCCAGCGCGCCGAGCGCGGCCAGCACGCCGCGCGCGCCGGCGCGCGCCGGCACCGCTTCGCGCTGCGCGCCGAGCGCCAGCGCGCCGACGCGGTCGCCCTGGCGCTGCGCCGCCCACGCCGCCAGCGCGGCCGCGCGCGCGGCCTGCACCGACTTGTAGCGCACGCGCGTGCCGAAGCGCAGCGCCGGATGCGTGTCGACCAGCAGCAGCAGGCTGCGCTCGCGTTCCTCGCGGTACAGCTTGGTGTACGCGCGGCCGGTGCGCGCGGTGACGCGCCAGTCCAGCGCGCGGATGTCGTCCCCGGGCTGGTATTCGCGCGACTCGGCGTAGTCCATGCCGCGCCCGTGCGCGCGGCTCGGATGCACACCCGCCGCCGGCACGCGCGCGCGCGGCGCCGGCCGCAGGCGCAGCGCGGCGTGCCGCAGCGCGATCAGCTCCGCAAGCGCCACCGCGGTGACGCCGGCCACCGTGCGCGGATCGGCGCTGGCGGGCGCGGCGCTCACGGCAGCGGCACGCGCTCCAGCAGGGCGTCGATCACCGCGTCCGTGCGCACGCCCTCGGCTTCGGCCTCGTAGGTGAGCAGGACGCGGTGGCGCAGCACGTCGTGCGCGACCGCGTGCACGTCCTCCGGCAGCGCGTAGTCGCGCCCCGCCAGCCAGGCGCGCGCGCGCGCGCAGCGGTCCAGCGCGATCGTCGCGCGCGGGCTGGCGCCCCAGGCGATCCAGCGCGGCAGGCGCGCGTCGTAGGCGCCGGCTGCACGCGTCGCCAGCACCAGTTGCACCATGTATTCCTCCAGGCCGGCGGCAACGTGCAGCGCCAGCACGGCGCGCCGCGCGGCGAAGATGTCGTCCTGGCGGAGCAGGCGCGCCTCCGCGGCGGGCGCGTCCAGCGCCTGGCGCGCGCGGCGCTGGGCGAGATGCAGGATCTCGCGCTCGGCATCCGCGCGCGGATAGCCGATCGCCACGTGCATCAGGAAACGGTCGAGCTGCGCCTCGGGCAGCGGGTAGGTGCCCTCCTGCTCGATCGGATTCTGCGTCGCCATCACCAGGAACAGCTCGGGCAGCGGCCAGGTGCGCCGGCCGATGGTCACCTGGCGCTCGGCCATCGCCTCCAGCAGCGCCGACTGCACCTTGGCCGGCGCGCGGTTGACCTCGTCGGCGAGCACCAGGTTGCGGAACAGCGGGCCGGGCTGGAATTCGAACGTGCCGTTCTGCGGACGGAAGACCTCGGTGCCGGTCAGGTCGGCCGGCAGCAGGTCGGGCGTGAACTGGATGCGGTGGAAGTCGGCCTCGATGCGCGCCGCCAGCTCCTTCACCGCGGTGGTCTTGGCCAGGCCCGGCGCGCCCTCGACCAGCAGATGGCCGTCGGCCAGCAGCGCGATCAGCAGGCGTTCGACCAGCGTTTCCTGGCCGATCACCGCGTCCTGCAGGCTGCCGCGCAGCGCTGCGAACGCCGTGCGCAGCGCGTCGCCGCGGTCGGCGTGCGGCATGTCCATCGATGCACCTCCAGTCGTCACGCGGCTATGACCGCATGCACGCACGGAAGTTTAGCGGCGCCGGAAAGCGCAGGGGCGGCCGGAGCCGCCCCTGCTGCCGTTCCGCCGTCGCGGGACGGGTCACTTCAGGCTTTCGGCGAGGATCTTCGGCGTCACGAAGATCAGCAGCTCGGCCTTGTTGTTGTCGCGGTGCTTGTTGCGGAACAGCATGCCGACGCCCGGGATGTCGCCCAGGCCGGGCACCTTCTTCAGCGTCTCCGACTTGGTCAGCTCGTAGATGCCGCCGAGCACCACGGTCTGGCCGTTGTCGACCAGCACGGAGGTGTTGATCTCGCGGGTGTCGATCTGCGGCACGAAGCCGCCGCCCGGGTTCGGCACCAGCTGCGCCAACGAGTCCTTCTTGACGTTGATCATCAGGTAGACGCGGTCGTCGGCGGTGATAGTCGGCGTGACGCGCAGTTCCAGCACGGCGTCCTTGAACTGCACGGTCGCGGTGCCGGCGCCGCCGCCGCCGCCCGCGCCCGAGTTCTGGAAGGTGACGTAGCCGATCTGCTGGCCCTGCTTGATCACCGCTTCCTGCTGGTTGGCGGTGATCACGCGCGGGCTGGAGATCACCTCGCCGCGGCCTTCGGTCTGCGCCGCCGACAGCTCGAGGTCGAGCAGGTAGTTGGCGCCGAGGATGGCCAGGCCGAAGCTGCCGGTCGGGTTGGTGGCCGGCAGGTTGACGTTGGTGCCGCCCGGGAAGGTGATCGTGCCGGTGGGATTCAGCGTCGTGCCCGCGTTGTGCACGTCGGTGGCCAGGCTGTTCGCGCCGGGCTTGGCGTCCACCGAGGGCGCGGTGGAGATCACCTGCCCGCTCGGGTTCTGCCGGAACGCGCTGACGCCGAACTTGACGCCCAGCTCGCGGGTGAAGTCGTCGGATGCGACCACGATGCGCGACTCGATCAGCACCTGCTGTACCGGGCGGTCGAGCGTGCCGACCAGTTCGCGGATCGAGCGGATCTTCTCCGGCGTATCGTTGACCAGCAGGGTGTTGGTGCGCTCGTCGAACGAGACGCTGCCGCGCGTCGACAGGAAGCCGTGGCGGGCACCGCCGCCGCTGCCGCCGCCGAGGCTGCCCTGGGTGAGCAGCTTGGCAATGTCGGAAGCCTTGCCGTAACTGATCGGGATGATGTCGGAGACCAGCTCCGCGTTGTCCTCGGCCTTGAGGCGCGCCTCGGCCAGGTCCTGCTCGTAGCGCGCCAGCTCCTGCTGCGGCGCCACCCAGATGATGTTGCCGTTGCGGCGCTTGTCGAGGCCCTTGGCGCGCAGCACCACGTCCAGCGCCTGGTCCCACGGCACGTTGACGAGGCGCAGGGTGACGCTGCCGCCGACGGTGTCGGAAGCGACCACGTTCAGCCCGGACACGTCGGCGAGCAGCTGCAGCACCGAGCGCGTCGGGATGTCCTGGAAGTTGAAGGTGACGCGGCTGCCGCTGTAGACCGGTTCCTGGCCCTTGCCGAGCTTCTTCTGGTCGGCCTTCTTCGGCGCGATCTCGACCACGTACTCGGTGCCTGTCTGGTAGGCCGAGGGCTCGATCTCGCCGCGGATCGCGATCTCCAGGCGCGCGCCGTTGGGGCGGCCGCGCGTTTCGATCGACTGCACCGGCGTGGCGAAGTCGAGCACGTCGAGGCGCTGGGCCAGCTTGGCCGGCAGCTTGACGTTGCTCAGGTCCACCACCACGCGGTCGCCCTGGCGGCGCATGTCGGCGCTGGCGCCGGGGCCGCTGAAGTCGATGATCACCCGGCCCTCGCCGCCGGGACCGCGGCGGAAGTCGATATTGGAGACGTCGGTCGCGGCGGCAGTCACCAGCTTGGTCGGGTCGGTCTCGACCTTGGCGTTGGCCGCGGCGGCGCCGGTCATGCCGTTGCCGATGGTCAGCACGAGGCTGTCGCCGCTGACCCGGGTTTCGTAGCTGGACGGGCGGAACAGATCGACCACCACCCGGGTGCGGCCGCCGGCTTCGACCGCGGAGATGCCGGCGGTGGCGCCCGCGCCGACATCGACGTGGCGCTTGTCCCAGCCGTTGCGGGTGTCGGCCAGGTCCACCGCGATGCGCGCCGGACTCTCGGTCGTGAACACCTTGGGTTCGGGGACCGGGCCGTCGAACTTGAGGGTTACTTCGACCTTGCCGCCGGGCAGGGCCTGGTAACTGAGATCCTTCAGCACGCCCGCGGCCAGCGCCGGTACGGCGATGCCGCAGCAGGCCAGCACCAGGACCGCCGTCGCCAGGCGGCGGATGCCGGCAAGGGCCCGGAACGCGCAGCCGCCGAGTTGAGCAGGTTTCGTCATCATGTACGTCGTCCCCAAGGCTCTCATTTCTCACCCAGCGCGATGGTCGCCTGGCGTTCCATCCAGCCGCCGCTGCCGTTCGGGATCAGTTCGACGAGATCCACGTGGTCCTCGGCGATGCCCGCGACGCGTCCGTAGTTCTGGCCCATGTAGTTGCCGCTGTGGATGCGGTGGATCACGCCCTGCGGATCCTTGACCAGCGCCTCCATGCCGCCGCCGCCGCCGAGCGTGCCGACCATCCTCAGGCTGTCCAGCGGGAACGCCTCCAGCGGCTCCTTGGCCCGGTTCTGGTCGGGCCGCGGGCCGTTGACGGCGCCGTTGGCATGCAGCTCGGTCGGGCTCGGACTGAACGGATCGCGCAGATCCTGGTCCTTGTACTCGAAGGTTTCGAAGGTCTTGATCACCGGCAGCGGCGGCAGCGGCGCGCCCTTCTTGGCTTTTTCCGCGGCGACCCACTGGCGCAGGTCGCCCTGGCCGCTGCAGCCCGCCAGCAACGCCAGCGCGGCCGTTCCCATCAGGATGCGGGCAAGTGTGCGCTTCATGCTCACTTCCCTCCCTTGCGCGGGGCCGGCTTGGTCTTGCTGCTCTCGCCGGTTTCCTCGTCCTCGAGGTAGCGGTAGGTCTTCACCGTACCCTCGAGCACCAGCATGCCGCCCGGCACCAGGTCCTGGCCCTTGACCGGAGCCCGCTCGGGACGCAGCGAGACGTCGTGCATGGTCAGGATCACCACGCGCGGCAGCGAGGCCACGCCGCTGATGAAGGTGCCGAACTGGTGATAGGTGCCGACCATGCGCAGCGTGATCGGCTTCTCCGCGTAGAATTCCTTCGGGATCTCCGGACCCGGCTGGAACAGGTCGATCCCGAGACCGGCCGACAGCGCGGTCTGCGAGATGTCCACCAGCAGTTCCGGCATCTCGGTCTTGCTCGGCAACTGGCGCAGCATCTGCCGCAGCATGTCCTTCATCTCCTCGAGCTGCGCCTTCAGTGGCTCGAGGTTCACCGCCTTGGCCTGCTTCTGCGTGAACTCCTGCTTGAGCGACTCTTCCTGGGTCTGCAGGGTCTTCATCTCGTCCTGCTGGTCGCTGACCTTGAAGTACCAGCCGGCGAGCAGGATCACGACGAACAGCATCGCGCAGAAGAACAGCTTGACCGAGACCGGCCAGCCGCCGATGTTGTTGCGATCGAGGTTGCGCAGGTCGTCGAGGAACTTCATGGCTTGCTCCCCCCGTTGCCCGGATGGCCGGCCTGCGCGGCCGTCGTGCCCGCCTTGTCCGCGTTGTCCTGCGGCTCGGGCTTGCGCAGCTTGACGTTCAGCCCGAACGTGTACGGCGTGCTCGGGTCGTTGTGCTTGTTCTCCGTGCGGGTCAGGTCGGCGTGGCCCAGCCACGGCGACGCCTCGATGTTGCGCATGTAGGTGGCCACCGCGGCGTTGGACTGCGCGACGCCATCCAGGCCGAGCTGGTCGCCGCTCTGCTTCAGGTTGCTCAGGCGCACGCCGTCGGGAATCGTCTTCACCAGCTCGTCGAACAGGTGGACCATCTGCGAGCGGTTGGCCTGCAGCTGCTCGATGATCTGCTTGCGCGCGAGCAGCCGCGAGCGGGTCTTCTCCAGATCCTTGATCTCGGCGATCTTCGCGTCGAGCTGCTTGATCTCGCCCTGCAGGTAGGCGTTGCGGTCGTTCTGGTTGTCGATGCGCGCGCCCATCCAGAACATCCACAGCAGCACCGCGACCACGGCGGCCGCCGCAGCGATGCCGAGCTGCACGTAGAACTCGCGCTCGCGCAGCTTGCGTCGCGCCGCGCGCCACGGAAGTAGGTTGATCCTGGCCATCAGTCGAAGCTCCTCAGGGCCAGCCCGCAGGCGATCATCAGCGCCGGTGCGTCCTGCGCCAGCGCCTGCGCCTGCACGCGCGGGGACAGCGACATGCTGGCCAGCGGATTGGCCACGCAGCACGGCACGCCGAGCTGCTCCTCGACCATGTCGCTGACGCCGGGGATCGCCGCGCAGCCGCCGGCGAGCACGACCTGGTCGACCTTGCTGTATTCGCTGCCGGCGAAGAAGAACTGCAGCAGGCGGCTGATCTGCTGGACCATCGCCTCCTTGAACGGCTCCAGCACTTCGATCTCGTAGGACTCCGGCAGCCCGCCCTGGCGCTTGGCCATGCCGGCTTCCTCGTAGGAGAGCCCGTAGCGGCGCATCACCTCGTCGGTGAGCTGCTTGCCGCCGAACACCTGCTCGCGGGAATAGATCGTGCGCTGGTTCTTCAGCACGATCAGGGTGGTCATGGTGGCGCCGACGTCGACCACCGCGACCACCGCATCGCGCGCCACCGAAAGCTGGTCGGCGATCAGCTTGAAGGCGTTCTCCATCGCGAACGCCTCGACATCCATCACCTTCGCGACCAGCCCGCCGAGGTCGAGCGCGGCGACGCGCATGTCGACGTTCTCGGTGCGCGAGGCGGCCAGCAGGACATTGACCATGTCCGGGTTGTCCTTGACCGGCCCCATCACCTCGAAGTCGAGGCTGACTTCCTCGATCGGATACGGGATGTACTGGTTCGCCTCGACGTGGATCTGGCCCTCGAGGTCGTCCTCGGAGAGATCGGCCGCCATCGGGATCACCTTGGTGATCACCGCCGAGCCGGCCACGGCGGCCACGGCGTACCTGGTCTTGGCGCCGGATCGCGCCAGCGCGCGGCGCACCGCCTCGCCGACCGCCTCGATCTCGACGATGTTCTTCTCCACCACCGCGTTGGGCGGGAGCGGCTCGACCGCGTAATGCTCCACGCGGTAGCGCGAGCCGGACTGGCTGAGCTGCAGCACCTTGACCGCGGTCGAGCTGATGTCAACCCCGATCAGCGGCGGCGCCTTGGGTGCGAAAAGGCCCACGGTTTTCCCCCTCCCCACGCGCTGTTACGAGCAAAAGATGCGCAGCAACATTAAATCTAAAACTTAACGGATTATCAACGGGTCCCTGGCGGAGGGCCAAGGACCTGATTCACAAAAATTTTTATTGACCTGCGCGCGCGGCGGCACGACTCTTGCCGCTGACGGGCATCCCCGTGCAGGGTTCTATACTCTTCGCGGCCCGCCCCCGACCTAGATCCTCATCACAACTCCCGCGGTCATGCGAATTTTCAAGCGTTTGCTGCGCTACGCGCTGGTCCTGGCGCTGGCCGGCATCCTCATGGGCGGCCTCGCGGTAGGCGCAGCCTACTGGCTGATCGCGCCGCGCCTGCCCTCCGTCGCCTCGCTCAAGGACGTGCGCCTGCAGGTGCCGCTGCGGGTGTACACGGCCGACGGCAAGCTGATCGCCACCTTCGGCGAGACCCGGCGCATCCCGGTACGCATCCAGGACGTGCCGGATCGCCTCAAGAAGGCCTTTCTCGCCGCCGAGGACGCCAACTTCTACGACCACCCTGGCATCGACTGGCAGGGGTTCGCGCGCGCGATCGGCCTGATGATCGCCAACCGCAGCCTGCACGTGCCGGGCGGCAGCACGATCACCCAGCAGGTCGCGCGCAACTTCTTCCTCAGCCCGGAAGTGAGCATCTCGCGCAAGGCCACCGAGATCTTCCTGTCCTTCCGCATCGAGAACTCGCTGAGCAAGGACGAGATCCTCGAGCTCTACCTCAACAAGATCTTCCTCGGCCACCGCTCCTACGGCGTCGCCGCCGCCGCCGAGTTCTACTACGGCAAGACGCTCGACCAGCTCAGCCTCGCCGAATGCGCGATGCTGGCCTCGCTGCCCAAGTTCCCGACCACCGGCAACCCGCTGTACAACCGCGAGCGCGCGATCGAGCGCCGCGACTGGGTGCTCGGCCGCATGCTCGACAACCGCTTCATCGGCAAGGCCGAGTACGCGCAGGCGCTGCAGGAGCCGGACCGCTCCTACGCGCACGAGCCGCCGATCGAGGTGGACGCGCCCTATCTCGCCGAGATGGTGCGGCTGGAGGCGATCGAGCGCCTCGGCAACGACGCGCTGACCGACGGCTACGTGGTCAAGACCACCCTGGACGGCCGTCTGCAGGACGCCGCCGTCGCCGCGGTGCGCGACGACCTCTCCGACTACGACCGCCGCCACGGCTACCGCGGGCCGGAGGCCCACGTCGAACTGCCCGCGCACGCCACCCCGGCCGACGACGACCGCGCGCTGGCGAACTACCGAGCGGTCGCCGGCCTGATCCCGGGCATCGTCACCGAGGCGGGCGAAGACCACGGGCTGGTCTACCTGGCCGACGGCCAGAGCGTGCCGCTGGACCTCGACGCGATGAGCTGGGCGCGCGCGTTCGTCAGCGACAGCCGCCAGGGCCCGAAGCCGAAGCGCGTGGACGCGGTGCTGAAGCCGGGCGACATCGTGCGCCTGGCGCGCGACGCCGAGGGCAAATGGCAGCTCGCGCAGGTCCCGCAGGCGCAGGCCGCGCTGGTCGCGCTGGATCCGGAAGACGGCGCGATCAAGGCCCTGGTCGGCGGCTTCAACTTCCAGCGCAGCAAGTTCAACCGCGCGACCATGAGCGCGCGCCAGCCCGGCTCCAGTTTCAAGCCGTTCCTGTACTCGGCGGCATTCGAGCACGGCTTCACCCCGGCCTCGATCGTCAACGACGCGCCGGTGGTGTTCCCGGACCCCTCGCAGCCCAACGGCGTGTGGGCGCCCTCCAACGACGACGACGAATTCGCCGGCCCGATGCGCCTGCGCGAAGCGCTGGCGCAGTCGAAGAACCTGGTGTCGGTGCGCCTGCTCGACGCGATCGGCATCCGCTACGCGCGCGAGTACATCGGCCGCTTCGGCTTCCCGCAGGACGCGCTGCCGGACAACCTGTCGATGGCGCTGGGCACCGCCTCGGTGTCGCCGCTGGCGATGGCGCGCGGCTACGCGGTGTTCGCCAACGGCGGCTTCCTGGTCGACCCCTACTTCGTCGCCGAAATCGACGACCGCGACGGCAAGGCCGTCTACGCGGCGAATCCCGCGCGCGCCTGCCGCAGTTGCCCCGAGCGCGTGCTCGCCGATGCCGGCCAGGCCGCGCCGACGCAGCCCGCCGCGGCGCCACGCGCCGGCGTCGCCGCGCTCGCGCCGATCGGTGCCGCCCAGGCCGCGCCCGCCGCCGCGGCCGGCGGGCCGCACCTCGCGCCACGCGTGATCGACGTGCGCAACGATTATCTGGTCACCTCGCTGATGCAGTCGGTGATCGACCACGGCACCGGCAGCGGCGCCAAGGTGCTCGGACGCAAGGATCTCGCCGGCAAGACCGGCACCACCAACGATCACCGCGACGCCTGGTTCTCCGGTTTCAACACGCACGTGGTCGCCACCGTGTGGGTGGGCCTCGACGATTTCGGCTCGCTCGGCCGCGGCGAGTTCGGCGCCAAGGCCGCGCTGCCGATCTGGATCGACTTCATGCGCGCCGCGCTGTCCGGCATGCCGGACAGCGCGCTGCCCATGCCGCCGGGCATCACCACCGCGCTGATCGACCGCGACAGCGGGCTGCCCGCCGCACCGGGCGATGCGGACGCGATGCCGGAAATCTTCCGCGTCGAGGACCTCGACCGCCTGCGCACGCGCGGACCGGCGCAGAATGCGCAACAGGAGCAGCAGCACCCCTACGACATCTTCTGAGGAGGATCGCGCCGCCGCCATCGCAGCGAACAACGCGCCCACCGGCCGTGCCCGCAGCGCACGGCCGCCCGCTCCCTGCGTGCGGGGAGCCCACCGTCCGAACCAGCGAGGCCACGATGCGTAAAGGCGAGATCCACCGCATCCACGCGCAGGACCGTATGCGCCAGAACCGGCGCCGCATCGCGCTGGAAGCCGCGCGGCTGATGAGCGAGCACGGCATCCGCGATTTCCATCGCGCCAAGACCAAGGCCGCCGAGCGGCTCGGCGTCGCCGACGAGCAGAGCCTGCCGCGCAACCACGAGATCGAGGACGCGCTGCGCGAACACCAGCGGCTGTTCCAGGGCACCGACCAGCCGCAGGCGCTGCGCCGGCGCCGCGAGGCGGCGCGCGAGGCGCTGCGTTTCTTCGCGCGCTTCGAGCCGCGCCTGGTCGGCGCGGTGCTGGACGGCACCGCCGACGCGCACTCGGCGGTGTGCCTGCACCTCTACACCGACACGCCCGATGCGGTCGGCGCGTTCCTGCACGAGCGCGGCATCCCGTTCCAGCAGCAGGCGCGGCGCCTGCGCCTCGACCGTGAGCGCCAGGCGGAATTCCCGGTCTATCTGTTCGCCGCCGGCGACGTCGCCATCGACCTCACCGTGCTGCCGCACGACGCGCTGCGCCAGGCGCCGCTGGACCGCGTCGGCGGCGAGCGGCCGATGCGCCGCGCCTCGCTGGCCGCGCTGGAGGCGCTGCTGGCCGAGGACGAGATCGCCGCGTTCGAGCAGGACGCCGAAGCCTCGCCCGATCCGTAGACGGGCCGTCCCGAAACGCCGACGCCCCGGACCGGCCGGGGCGTCGCGCAGGTGCAACGCGGGCGGTCAGCGCTTGGCGAGCGGCACGTAATCGCGCCGCGCGGCGCCGGTGTAGACCTGGCGCGGCCGGCCGATCTTGGCGTCCGGCGTCTCGTGCTGCTCCAGCCAGTGCGAAACCCAGCCGGCGGTGCGCGCGATCGCGAACATCACCGTGAACATCTCGGCGGGAATCTTCAGCGCCTTGTAGATGATGCCCGAATAGAAATCGACGTTCGGGTACAGCTTGCGCTCGATGAAGTACGAATCCTTCAGCGCGGCCTGCTCCAGCTCCAGCGCGATGTCCAGCAGCGGGTCGCTGACGTTGAGGTCGGCCAGCACCTTGTGCGTCATCTCGCGGATGATCGTCGCGCGCGGGTCGAAGTTCTTGTACACGCGGTGGCCGAAGCCCATCAGGCGGAAGCCGGAGTTCTTGTCCTTGGCGCGCTCGACCGCCTTGCCGACGTTCTTCACGTCGCCGATCTCGGCAAGCATCTTCAGCACCGCCTCGTTGGCGCCGCCGTGCGCCGGGCCCCACAGCGCGGCGATGCCGGCCGCGACCGAGGCATACGGGTTGGCGCCGGTGGAGCCGACCAGACGCACCGTCGAGGTCGAGGCGTTCTGCTCGTGGTCGGCGTGCAGGATGAACAGCAGGTCGAGCGCCTTGGCCGCGACCGGGCTCAACTGCAGCGGCTCGCTCGGCACCTCGAACATCATGTGCAGGAAGCGCGTGCAGTATTCGAGGTTGTTGCGCGGGTAGCGGAACGGCCAGCCGATCGAATAGCGGTACGCCGCGGCGGCGATGGTCGGCATCTTGGCGATCATGCGGATCGCGGACAGCCGGCGCTGGGTCGGGTCGTTGATGTCGAGGTCGTCGTGGTAGAACGCCGACAGCGAGGCGACCGCGCCGCACAGCATCGCCATCGGATGCGCATCGTGATGGAAGCCACGGAAGTAGTACTTCAGCGACTCGTGCATCATCGTGTGGTGGGTCACCTCGTGCTCGAAGTTTTCGAGCACGGCGCGCGCCGGCAGCTCGCCGTTCATCAGCAGATAGGCGACTTCGAGGAAGCTGGAGTGCTGGGCCAGTTGCTCGATCGGGTAGCCGCGATACAGCAGCACGCCCTGGTCGCCGTCGATGTATGTGATCGCGCTCTTGGTGCTGGCGGTGGAGACGAAGCCGGGATCGTAGGTGAAGTGTCCGGTTTCCTTGTACAGCTTGCCGATGTCGATGCAGTCGGGACCGAGCGTGCCGCTGACCAGCGGCAGGGACGCGCTGCGGTTGCTCTGGGCGTCGGTAAGCATGACGGACTTGTCGGACACGGCGGACTCCTTGCGGCGTTGGGGGCCGGCGCGGTCGCGACGGACGGCGCCGTCCAAGCTGTCTTCACGGGACCGGCGCAACGCGCGTGGCATTGCGCCGCGATACGCGGGATCGCGTTCGCAGAAACGCGATTATCGCATACCACCCGGACCGCGGGTGCCGGCGCAGACGGCCGGCGCTGCAGATTCCGCCACGACCTTGGTCGTATGCGGAAGCGCGGGGCGTGCGCCCCGCGCGCTTACTTCTTGGCGCCGGCGTAGCGGCGACGGAACTTGTCCACGCGGCCACCGGCGTCGATGGTCTTCTGCTTGCCGGTGTAGAACGGGTGGGACTGGCTGGAGATATCCACTTTGATCAGCGGGTACTCCTGGCCGTCCTCCCACTTGATCGTCTCCTTGCTGGTCATGGTCGACCGGGTCAGGAAGGCGAAATTGCTGGACGCGTCCTGGAACACCACCGCCTGATACTTGGGATGGACGTCGGGCTTCATGAAACCGCTCCGCGGGGGATCGAAAAGACGGCCATGTTAGCGGTTTTCCGCTATCTGCCGCAAGTTGGCGGCGACGCCGGCCGGCGGCTGCCGGGTCCGTGGAATCGCGGAAGGGGGCGCACGGCGGGCGCAGGGCGGGTTCGGCCCACCATCGCAACCTCATCGGAGGAGGCGGTGGCGGGCCGAAGCCCACCCTACGCCGTGCCGAGGGCCGCCCGCGCCAGCGCCTCGAAGCGCGCCTGGTCCACGTCCAGCACGATGCGCGCGTTGGCGGGAGCGCCCAGCCGGCGCTCCCAGTCGACCACGGTGGCGCCGCGGGTCAGCGCGCCGTCCAGTTCGACCGCGACGTGGCGATCCTCGGCGCGGGTGACGATGCCGGGCTCCAGCGCCACCGCCATCGCCAGCGCGTCGGCGGCCAGCACGCCGGGACGGCCGCGCTCGCGGTTGAACGCGCGCACCTTGCGCGAGATCGCGGCGTAGAAGCGCGCACGCGGATCGGCGGCCGCGACCCAGCGCTCGAAGCGCTCGAAGTCGAAGGCGTGGCGCACGCTCGCCTCCCAGTCCACCAGATCGAAATGCGGGAATCCGGTGAACACCACGTGCGCGGCCTCGGGGTCGAAGCCGATGTTGAACTCGGCCGGCACGAGCTGCGTGTTGCCGCGGCCGGTGACCGCGCCGCCCATCACCACCAGCCGCGCGACGCGCGTCGGCAGCGCAGGATCGAGCCGCAACGCCAGCGCGAGATTGGTCAGCGGGCCGATCGCCACCAGCGTGAGCCGGCCGGCGTGCGCATGCGACAGCCGCAGCAGCGCCAGCGCGGCGTGCTCGTCCGCCGCGCGCCGCGCCGGCGCGCGATAGCCGGTGTCGCCGAAGCCGTCTCGACCATGCACGAAGGCGGCGTCCGCGGCGGCGCGCACCAGCGGCGCGGCGGCGCCGGCAAACACCGGCGTATCGGCGCCGATTGTCTCCACCAGCTTGAGCGCGTTGCGCAGCGCATGCCCCAGGCCGACGTTGCCGGCGGTGACGGTCAGCGCGGCGACCTCGCCGTGCGCATGCGCCATCAGGATCGCCAGCGCGTCGTCCACGCCGGGGTCGGTGTCGATGAGGAGGGGCATGGGGGCTGGAACCGGGAGTGGGGAGCGGGGAGTCGTGCAAAGCATAACAACGTGCGTAAACGCCTTAGCGACCACTCCTGCGCCGCCACTCCCCCTCACGCCCCCGCATAACGCGCCGCGCCGCCGATCCAGCGCGCGACCAGGCGCTCGGCGAGTTCGGGGTGCTGCGCCAGCATCGCCTCGCCGACGCGCTGCACGGCCGGCAACAGGCGCGCGTCGCGCGTCAGGTCGGCGATGCGGAAGGCGAGCTGGCCGGTCTGGCGCGTGCCCAGCAGCTCGCCGGGTCCACGCAGTTCGAGATCCTTTTCGGCGATGCGGAAGCCGTCGCCGGTTTCGCGCATCACGTCCAGGCGCTGCCGCGCCAGTTGCGACAGCGGCGGCCGGTACAGCAGCACGCAGCTCGAGGCGACGCTGCCGCGGCCGACCCGGCCGCGCAACTGGTGCAACTGGGCGAGGCCGAGGCGTTCGGCGTTCTCGATCACCATCAGGCTGGCGTTGGGCACGTCGACGCCGACCTCGATCACCGTGGTCGCGACCAGCACGACCAGCTCGCCGGCCTTGAACGCATCCATCACCGCCTGCTTGTCCTTCGGCTTCATGCGCCCGTGCACCAGGCCGATGCGCAACGCGGGCAGCGCGGCAGTGAGCTCGGCAAAAGCCACCTCCGCGGCCTGCGCCTCGAGCTGTTCGCTCTCCTCGATCAGGGTACACACCCAGTACGCCTGGCGGCCTTCGGCGCAGGCGACGCGGATGCGCTCGATCACCTCGCCGCGGCGCGCGGCGGAGATCGCCACGGTCTGTACCGGCGTGCGCCCGGGCGGCAGCTCGTCGATCGCGGAAACGTCGAGGTCGGCGTAGGCGGTCATCGCCAGCGTGCGCGGGATCGGCGTCGCGGTCAGCACCAGTTGGTGCGGCACGCCGTCGCCGGCCAGGCCCTTGTCGCGCAGGGCGAGGCGCTGATGCACGCCGAAGCGGTGCTGCTCGTCGACGATCGCCAGGCCGAGCCGGGCGAAGGCGACGCCCTCCTGCATCAGCGCGTGCGTGCCGATCGCGATCGGCGCGCCGCCGGCCACCGCCGTCAGCGCGGCCTTGCGCGCGCGCCCCTGCACCTTGCCGGCCAGCCACACCACGTCCACGCCGAGCGGCTCGAGCCACTGGCGGAAGTTGCGCAGATGCTGCTCGGCCAGCAGCTCGGTCGGCGCCATCAACGCGACCTGGTAGCCGCATTCGACCGCGGCCAGCGCGGCCAGCGCGGCGACCACGGTCTTGCCGGAGCCCACGTCGCCCTGCACCAGCCGCAGCATCGGCGCGGTGGCGGCGAGGTCGCGCGCGATCTCCGCATCGACGCGGCGCTGCGCGCCGGTCAGCGCGAACGGCAGCCGCGCCAGCAGCGCGGCGCGCAGATGGCCGTCGCCGGCCAGTGCGGGCGCGCGCAGCGTGCGCACCTGCGCGCGCAGGCGCTTCAGGCTGAGGTGATGGGTCAGCAGTTCCTCGAAGGCCAGCCGCTGCTGCGCCGGATGCGTGCCCAGGGTCAGCCGCGCGACGTCGGCGTCGGCGGCCGGCCGGTGCACGGTCAACAGCGCCTCGCGCAGCGACGACAGCGCCAGCGGCGCGCGCAGCCCGGCCGGGATCAGCTCCAGTGCGGCCTCGTCCGGCAGGCGCGCCAGCGCCTTGGCGATCACCCCGGCGAGCCGCTTCTGGCCGAGGCCCTCGGTGGTCGGATAGACCGGCGTGAGGCGCTCCTCGACCGTCGCCGGCGCGTCGCCCGCCAGGCGCTCGTACTGCGGATGCACCATTTCCGGGCCGGTCGCGCCGAAGCGTACCTCGCCGTAGCAGCGCAGGCGCGTACCCGGCGCGAGCTGCCCGGCCTGCGCGCGGCGGAAGTGGAAGAAGCGCAGCACCAGCGTCGCGGCGGAAGCGTCGGTCAGCGCGACCCTGAGCTGCGGGCGATAGCGAAAGCCGGTCTCGACCGCCTCGACGACGCCCTCGACCTGCGCGCTCTGCCCCGGGCGCAGCTCGCGGATCGGCGTGATGCGGGTGCGGTCCTCGTAGCGCAGCGGCAGGTGGAACCACAGATCCTGCACGCGGACGAGCCCGAGCCGCGCCAGCGCCTGCGCCAGCGCGGGGCCGACGCCGGGCAACGCGGACGCCGGCTGCAGGGCGGCATCCTCGGTGGCGGCGAGCGGAGCGCGGGCGGGCGACGTCATCCTCGCAAGGGTAGCCGAGCGGCGTGCCGTCGCGTAGCGGCGCGCGCCCGCGATCGGCGTAGGTACCGGCTTACGTCAGTCGAGCACCATGATCGCGTCGACCTCGACCGCCGCGCCGCGCGGCAGCGCGGCGACGCCGATCGTCGAGCGCGCGGGATACGGCTGCTTGAAGTAGTCGGCCATCACCGCATTGACCGCGGCGAAGTTGGACAGGTCGGTCAGGTAGATACCGACGCGCACGACCTCGTCGAACGATCCGCCGGCCGCCGCGCACACCGCGCGCAGGTTGTCGAACACGCGCCGCGCCTGCGTCGCGATGTCGCCCGCCACCAGCTCGCCGGTGGCCGGATCGAGCGGCGTCTGCCCCGACAGGTACACGGTGGCGCCGGCGCGCACGGCTTGCGAATAGGGGCCGATGGCCTTGGGGGCTTCGGCGGTGTGGATGGCGGTGCGGGACATGGGGTACCTCGTGAGTGGGGAGTGGGGAAGCGTAGCAACAACGCCGTCATTCCGACGCAAGCCGGAATCCAGCCATTCGGCCCCGGTGGGATGTCCGAGAGCGCAGGCTCGCCTGCCGAGCGCGATTCACGCGATCAGATTTTGGCATGCGTCGGAATGGCACATCCAAAACGGCATCTCGCCCTACTCCCCACTTCCCGCTCCCAGCCCCTCATACCGGATGCCGATACACCCCGTTGACCGCGCCGGCGCGGCGCACGCGGCGCATCACGTCGGCGAGGTGCTTGCGGTTCTTCACCTCGATGGTGAACACCAGCGTCGCCGACATCACGTCGCGCTCGCTGTATTCGACGTTCTCGATGTTGGAGCCGCTCTCGGCGATCGCCGCGGCGACGGTGGCCAGCACGCCGGGCTTGTTGGCCACCTCGACGCGCAGCTCGACCTTGTAGTCGCCCTGCACTTCGCGGTCCCAGGCGATCTCGACGCGGCGCTCCGGCGTCTTCGCCAGCTCGGCGACGTTGGGGCAGCCGGCCTGGTGCACGACGATGCCCTTGCCTGCGGAGAGGTAGCCGACGATATCGTCGCCGGGCAGCGGATGGCAGCAATTGGCGAACGACAGCACGCCGCGCTCGGCGCCGCTGATGCGGATCTTCTCCTTGGCGCGCGCGCGCTGCGCGCCGTGCGCGCCGCCCTGCGCGGCGACCAGTTGCGCCGCCACCTGGTCGGGCATGCGGTTGCCGAGCGCGAGGTCGGCGAGCAGTTCCTCCAGGCGCTTGAACTTCTGCTCGTCGAGGTAGCGCTCGATCACCGCCGGCGGGATCGCGTCGAGGCTGGCGCCCTGCGCGTCCAGCGCGCGGTCGAGCATGCGGTGGCCGAAATCGACCGCGTCCTCGTGCTGCAGGCGCTTGAGGAAATGGCGGATCGCGGTGCGCGCCTTGCTGGTGACCACCGATTCCAGCCACTGCGGATTGGGCGCGGCGGACGGCGCGGTGATGACCTCGACGCTCTGCCCGGAGGCGAGCGGGGTGCGCAGCGGCACCAGCCGCTTGTCGACGCGCGCGGCCACCGCGTGGCTGCCGACGTCGGTGTGCACCGCATAGGCGAAGTCCAGCGCGGTGGCGTTGCGCGGCAACGCGAGGATGTCGCCGCGCGGCGTGAACAGGTAGACCTCGTCCGGGAACAGGTCGACCTTGACGTTCTCGATGAATTCCAGCGAGGAAGCCTCGCCCGCCTGGCGGTCGGCGAGGCCGGTCAGCCACTCGCGGGCGCGCGCCTGCGCGTTGTTGGCCGGGCCGGAGTCGGTCTTGTAGATCCAGTGCGCGGCGACGCCGCGCTCGGCCACCGTGTCCATGTCCTCGGTGCGGATCTGGATCTCGATCGGCGCGCCGAACGGACCGAACAGCACGGTGTGCAGCGACTGGTAGCCGTTCGCCTTCGGGATCGCGATGAAATCCTTGAAGCGGCCGTCGACCGGCTTGTACAGCGTGTGCACCGCGCCCAGCGCGTGGTAGCAGTGCATCACGCTGTCGGTGACCACGCGGAAACCGTACACGTCCATCACCTGCGCGAACGATTTGTGGTCGTTGCGCATCTTCGTGTAGATGCTGTACGGCGACTTGATCCGGCTGACCACGCGCACGGGAATATGCTCGGCGGCGAGCCGCGCCTGCAGCGCGGTCTCGATCCTGCCCATCGCCTCGCGGCGATTGCCGAGCGCGCTGCGGATGCGCGCGGCGATCACGCGGTGGCGGTCGGGGTACAGCGTGCGGAAGCCGAGATCCTGCAGCTCGGCCTTGATGCGGTTCATGCCGAGGCGCTGCGCGATCGGCGCGTAGATCTCCAGCGTTTCGCGCGCGATGCGCCGGCGCGCCTCGGCGTCCTGCGCTTCCAGCGTGCGCATGTTGTGCAGGCGGTCGGCCAGCTTGATCAGGATCACGCGCAGGTCGCGCGCCATCGCCAGCAGCATCTTGCGGAAGCTTTCCGCGGTCGCTTCCTGGCGGCTGCCGAAGCGCACCTTGTCCAGCTTGGTGACGCCGTCGACCAGTTCGGTGACGGTGGCGCCGAACTCGGCCTCGAGCTCGGCGCGGGTCAGCGCGGTGTCTTCCAGGGTGTCGTGCAGGATCGCGGCGATGATCGTCTCGGCGTCCATGCCCAGTTCGGCGAGGATGCCGGCGACCGCGATCGGGTGGGTGATGTAGGGCTCGCCGCTCTTGCGCAGTTGGCCCGCGTGGGCGCGGGCGCCGACCTCGTAGGCGCGACGCGTGCGCTGCACCTGCTCGGCGGGCAGGTAGCCGGCGAGGCGCTGCTCCAGCGCGTCGAGGCCGGGCAGCGCGGCCGCATTGTGCGGGGCCGCGAGGTTCACCACCGCCTCCTGCGCTCGTGCGCGCGGCGGATCAGGATCGTGCCGACGCGACCCACGCACGACGGCGGCAGCGGCTCAGAGGTCGTCGCCGCCCTTGGACAGGTCGTCGTCCACCTCGGCGGCCGCCCATTCCAGCGCCTCGCGCTCGGCGCGCTCGCGCTCGACGCGGTCGATCTCCTCGATCAGCGCGTTGTCCACGCTGCGCGCGGCGATCTCGCGCAGCGCCAGCACGGTGGGCTTGTCGTTGTTGTTCTCGACGCGCGGGTCGGCGCCCTTGGCGAGCTGCCGCGCGCGCTTGGTGGCCATCAGCACCAGTTCGAAGCGGTTGTCGACCACCTCGAGGCAATCCTCGACGGTAATGCGTGCCATATCAAAACCTTGTCGTATCAGAAACTTGGGGGCAAGTTACAGTCTAGCGGGACAGGGGCCGTCCTGGCAATGCGCGGCTGCCGAATGTTCAGCCGCCCCATGTACAATCGCCGCTTCGCATGGCGCGTGAATGCCGCTGTGGTCGCTGCCATCCGCGAGCAGATCGTCATTCCTGCAGGAAGCCCGATGCCGAATTCCACCGCTCCGCTCCCGCGGATCCTGCGCCGCGCCGCCCTGCTGGGCGCCGCCGCCCTGCTGGCGGGCTGCGCGATCGCGCAGCCGCGCACCGACGATCCGTGGGAGAAGTTCAACCGCAAGACGTACGCATTCAACACCGCGGTCGACAAGGCCGTGATCCGCCCGGTCGCGGTCGGCTACCGCAAGGTGACCTCGCCCGACGTGCGCCGGCTGTTCAACAACTTCTTCACCAACATCCGCCAGCCGATCACCATCGCCAACGACCTGCTGCAGGTCGAGCCGCTGCCGGCGCTGAAAAGCACGGGCCGCCTGCTGGTCAACCTGACCGTCGGCCTTGGCGGCATCTTCGATCCGGCCAGCAAGCTCGGCCTGCCGCTGGACGAGACCGATTTCGGCGTGACCCTGGCGCGCTGGGGCATGCCGGACGGCCCCTTCCTGGTGCTGCCGCTGGTCGGTCCGACCACCGCGCGCGATTTCTGGCACGTGCCGGTGGACAGCCAGTTCTTCGACCCGCTGTCCTGGTACGCGCGCGAGAACGACTACCGCTACGAGGCGCAGCACTGGCCGCAGTTGTTCTACCTGGTCACGCTGCGCGCCGGCGCGATCGACGCGGAGAGTTTCCTCGAGTCCGCCTACGACCCCTACGTGTTCGCACGCGATGCCTATCGCCAGCGCCGCGTCTACCTGATCTACCGCGGCAACCCGCCGGCCGAGGTGATCGAGCGCATGCAGGGCATCGGCGCCGACGACTTCGATCCGGACAAGCTGCTCGAGCAGCAGCGCGACTGGGAGAAGCAGCAGCAAAGCCAGCCGCCGCAACCGCCGCCGGCGCCGCCCGAGCCGAAGAAGGACGGCGACGGTGGTCCGGGCGGCACCAACCCGCTGCCGGCCGGCGCCTCCAGCACCGCCCTTCCGCAGCGTTGAGCGCGGCCCTGGCGGCGCAGACGCGAACGGCGCCCTCGGGCGCCGTTCGCTTGCATGCCCCGTGGCGGGATCAGGCGGCGCCCAGCAGCGCCTCCACGTCGCACACCCGCGCAAGCGCGCGCAGGTGAGCCGGCAGGTTGGCCACCGCGAGCGCGCGCCCCGCCCTGCGCGCGCGCGCGAGCAGTGCCAGCACGCAGGCCAGGCCGGCGCTGTCGGCCGCGGCCACGTCGCCGAGGTCGAGCCGCGGCTGCGCGCCGTCGTCCAGCGCA
>NZ_JBDKSX010000138.1:0-1877 GCF_039680435.1 Mizugakiibacter sp.
CGCGCGCGGCGGCGCTGTATCGCGGCCTGCCCGGGGCCGATGCGCGCTACAACCTCGGCAACGCGCTGGCGCGCGCGGGCCGCTACCGCGAGGCGCTGGACGCGTATGCCGAAGCGCTGCGCGCGAATCCGCGCATGGCCGACGCGCGCGCCAATCGCGATGCGGTCGCCGCCTGGCTGCAGCGGCATCCGCCGCCGCCAGGGCAGGCGGGCGAGGGTGCGGGCACGCCGCAGGCGGGCGGCGCGCCGCCGTCTTCGCCGCCAACGTCCGACACGCACGCCGCCGCGCCGCCGCGCGGCGGGCAGGGCAGGGCACCGGCGGCGGCATCGTCGCAGCCGTCGGCGTCGACGGCCGGGCCGCAGAACGGCGGCGCGGCGCCGTCGCCGGACGCCGCCGACGCGCCGGCGCCGCGCCCCGATCCGCGCCAGCAGGCGCAGTCCGCGCGCGCCGGCGCCGCGCTGAAGCAGGCGATGGACCAGGCGCTGGCGCGCTCCGGACGCGCGCCCGACGGCAGCCACCGGCTCGGCGCAGCCGCCGATCGCGATGCCGACGAATCGCGTCTGCCCGCGCCGATGCGCGAGGCGCTGGCGCGCGTGCCCGACGATCCGGGCGGCCTGCTGCGCCGCAAGTTCCTGCTCGAATGGCAGCGTCGGCAAGGCGTCGCCGCGGATGCGGACGGGGGCAGCCCGTGAGGCGCCTCGCCGCCGCGCTGTTGCTGCTGGCACTGGCCGTGCCGTGCGCGCACGCCGCCTCCGTGCGCGCCTTCCTCGACCGCGATACCGCGCGCCTCGGCGAAACGGTGACGCTGAACGTCGAGAGCGACGCGGCCGGCGCGACGGCGCCCGACTTCGCCGCGCTGGCGCAGGATTTCACCGTGCGCGGCCGCTCCAGTTCGCGCGACGTCAGCATCGTCAACGGGCACGCCGCGACGCGCGCGCTGTGGGCGGTGGCGCTGGACCCGAAGCGCGCCGGCACGCTGACCATCCCCGCGCTCGAGGTGGACGGTGCCCGCACCCGGCCGCTGACCCTGACCGTGCTGCCGGCGCCGACCGGCGCCGAGGGCCGGGCTGGCGACGCCGTGTTCGTCGAGGCCAGCGTCGAGCCGTCGACGCCCTACGTCGGACAGCAGGTGCTGTACACGCTGCGCCTCTATTACGCGCCGAACCTGACCGACGGCGACCTCGACGAGCCGCATGCCGACGGCATCGAGGCGCGCCGCCTCGGCGACGACCTGCACTACACCGTCGAGCGCGCCGGCCGCATGTACCACGTGGTCGAGCGCCGCTACGCGCTGCTGCCCCGCGTGGCCGGGCGGCTGACCGTCCCCGGCATCGGTTTCCGCGGCCGCGCGCTGGCGCTGGACGGCAGCGACGCCTTCTTCGCCGAGGGCCAGCCGGTGGCCGCACGCTCGCAGGCGCTGGCGCTCGACGTGCGTGCGCCGCCCGCCGGCGCCGCGCAGCCGTGGCTGCCGGCGCGCGCGCTGAGTCTCGATGCCGAAGGCTGGCCGGCCGACGGCCGCCTGCGCGTCGGCGAGCCGCTGACGCTTACGCTGACGCTGAAGGCCGTCGGCCTGCCGTTCGAGGCGCTGCCGGCGCTGACCCTGCCGGCGCTGGACGGCGCCGAGGTGTATCCGGACAAACCGCAGGACGCCACGCGCGACGACGGCCAGTGGCTGACGGGCACGCGCGTGCGCAAGTTCGCGATCGTGCCGACCCGCGCCGGCACGCTGGCGCTGCCCGCGATCAGCGTGCAGTGGTGGGATACCCAGCGCGACCGCGCCGAAGTGGCGCGCGTGCCCGCGCGCACGCTGCGGGTGCTGCCCGCGGCCGGCGCCGTCGCGCCGCCGCCGGTCGCGCCGCTGGCGGCACCCGCGCGGG
>NZ_JBDKSX010000139.1:0-4512 GCF_039680435.1 Mizugakiibacter sp.
AAGCTGGCCGGCGACGAGGGCGCGCGGAGGCCGCTCGCCGAGGTCGTGCGCGCGCTGCCGGACGCCGGCGGCGCGTTTCGCGTGGCGTCCGCGGCGCCGACGCCGCAGGACGCCGACGACGCGCCGCTGCGCGAGTGCCTGGCGAGCCTGCGTCCGCTGCAGTGCGCGACCGCGCGCGGCGGCTCGCGGCTGCTGGTGCCGCTGCACTGCGACGGCCACGCGCTCGGCGCGCTGGCGCTGGAGAGCGCCGGCGAGCTGGACGGCGCGCGGCTGCTGGTGGAGGGCTTCGCGCGCATCTACGCCAACTACGTCGCGTTGCTGCACGAGAGCGAGCGCGACAAGCTCACCGGCCTGTACAACCGGCGCACCTTCGACCGCCGCCTGCAGCGCCTGATCGAGCAGCAGCGCGTGGACCGCGCGTCCGCGCGCGCGCCAGGCGCGACGGATGCGCGTCGGCCGCACGCGGACGGCGCGCACGTCTGGCTGGCGATCTTCGACATCGACCACTTCAAGCGCGTCAACGACAACTTCGGCCACGTCTACGGCGACGAGGTGATCCTGATGCTGTCGCAGCGCATGAAGGCGTGCTTCCGCCGCTCCGACCTGCTGTTCCGCTTCGGCGGCGAGGAGTTCGTGGTGCTGCTGGAGCCGGCGCCGGAGGCGATGGCGCGGCGGGCGCTGGAGCGCTTCCGCGAAAGCGTCGCGGCGCAGCCGTTCCCGCAGGTGGGGCAGGTCACGGTCAGCCTCGGCTACGCGCGCATGGCGCCCGGCGACTACCCGATCCTGGTGCTGGATCGCGCCGACAAGGCGCTCTACTACGCCAAGCAGCACGGCCGCAACCGCACCTGCGGCTACGAGGCGCTGGTCGCCGCCGGCGAGCTCGACGCGCCGCACCACGCCGGTTCGGTCGACCTGTTCTGAACGCGCGTGCGCCCGCGCCGCCGGCGCCGGCCTGCGCCCGATGCCGCGGCGCACCGCAAAACAACGTTTCGCGGCCTCGGCCCGCGCCGGATCTGGCGCGGGAAGTGCATGGAAACGGACGATCCCTTTGCATGCACGGTCCCGCGTGATGGACGCCTCCGCAACCGAACCTCGACCGAGGGCGGGCCCACGGCCGCGCCGGGCCGCGGCCGCCAGCGCCGGGGCCGGCGCGCTGCTGCTGCTCGGCCTGGCCGACATCGCCGGCGTGCGGGCGATGCCGGAACTGCTCGCGCTGGCCGCGTTGCTGCTGCTCGGCGCGGTCGCGGTCGCGCTGGTCGCCCGCCTGGGCATGCGCTGGTCGGCGCTGGTGCGGCGCGATACGCAGATCCGCCACGCGCTGCGGCTGGGCCGCGTGGGCCTGTGGTCGTACGACCTCGACAGCGGTCGCCAGGAGTGGTCGCGCGAGCTGCGCGCCATGCTCGGCGTGCCGGAAGGCGCGCTCGGCGGCATGTCCACCTTTGTCGCCATGGCGCATCCGGACGACCGCGCGCGCCTGGTCGAGGCCGATCGCCGCATGCGCGACGGCGAAGTCGAGCAGGACGAACTGCGCATCCGCCTGGACGGCGCGGACGGGCGCCCGCTGCACCTGCAGATCTCCGGCGCGGTGCTGCGCGGCCGCGGCGGGCGGCGCTGCGTGATCGGCGCCACGCGCGACGTCACCGAAATGCAGAACGCGCTCGACGACGCCGAGCGCAACCGGGCGGAGTTCGCCTTCCTGTTCGAGCGCAACCCGCTGCCGATGTGGGTGTTCGAGGAGGACAGCCTGCGCATCCTCGCGGTCAATGCGCGCGCGGTCGAGGCCTACGGCTACACGCGCGAGCGCTTCCTCGCCATGACCCTGCGCGAACTGCGCCCGCCCGAGGACGTATCGCGCTTCGAGGCGGAACTGCGCGGCGGCACGGCGGCCACCGCGGACGAGCCCTGGCGCCATCGGTGCGCGGACGGCTCGACGCTGTGGGTGCGCGTGCACGACAGCCGCATCCTGTTCGAGGGGCGGCCGGCGCGGCTGGTCGCGGCGGTCGACGTCACCGAGAAGGTGCAGGCGGCGCAGGCGCTGGCCAGCAGCGAGGAGCGCTTCCGCCTGATCGCGCGCGCCACCAGCGACGCGCTGTGGGACCTGGATCTCGACGCCGGCACGCTGTGGTGGAGCGCGGGCTACGGCGAGCTGTTCGGCGCCGACGCCGAGCCGGGCCTCGAGGCATGGGCGCGGCGCATTCATGCCGACGACCGCGCACGCGTCGTCGACAGCCTCGAGGCCGCGCTGGCCGGCAGCGCGCGACAGTGGGAGAGCGCCTACCGCTACCGCCGCGCCGACGGCGGCTACGCCGAGGTGCGCGACCGCGGCTTCATCGTGCGCGACGCCGGCGGGCGGGCGCGGCGCATGGTCGGCGGCGTCGTCGACCAGAGCGCCGCCGTCGCGGCGACCCGCGCGCTGGAGGAACGCGAGAGCACCTGGCGGCGGCTGGTCGCGCAGTTGCCGCAGCCGCTGCTGGTGCTGCGCGCGGGCCGCATCGCGCACGCCAACGCGGCGGCGGCGGAGCTGCTCGGCCGTGCGGCCGACGCCCTGCGCGACCTGCCCGCCGAGGCGACGTTCGATGCCGACACCCTGGCCTGGCTGCAGGGCGCGGCGGGCCCGGGCGGCACCCGCGCGGCGACGGTCGTGACGCTTTCCGGCGCGTCCGTCGAGGCGGAACTGACCGTGGCCGAATACCGCGACGCCGAGGGCCCCGGCGCGCAGGTGCTGCTGCGCGACCTCACCGCGCAGCGCCGCTTCGAGCGCTACCAGCGCGAGCTGGCCGAGCGCGACGACCTCACCGGCCTGCCCAACCGCCGCGGCGTGTACGCGCGGCTGGAAGGCATGTGCGCCGCGCTGCCCGCGCAGCCGTTCGCGGTGCTGTTCATCGACCTCGACCGCTTCGGCTCTGTCAACGACACCTACGGCCACGGTTTCGGCGACAACGTGCTGCGCCGGGCCGGCCTGCGCCTGAAGATGGGGCTGGGCGGCATCGCCTACGTGGGCCGTCTCGGCGGCGACGAATTCGTCGCGCTGGTGCCGCTGCGCGACGACGCGCCGTCGCTCGATACGGTGATCGGGCGCGTCGCCGAGCTGGTGCGCATGCCGGTCGGCGCCGGTGACGCCAGCCTGCGGCTGACGCCAAGCGTCGGCGTGGTGCTGGCGCCCGAGCACGGCGGCGACGCCGACGGCCTGCTCAGCCACGCCGATTTCGCCATGTACGAGGCCAAGCGGCGCGGCGGCGACTGCGTGGTGCGCTTCTCGACGGCGATGCACGTCGTGGCGCTGCGCCGCGGCGAGGCGCTGGCGCGCCTGCGCGATGCCGCGTTCGAGCGCGAATTCGAGCTGTACTACCAGACCCAGCACCGTGCCGTCGACGGCGCCATCACCGGCATCGAAGTGCTGCTGCGCTGGCCGGCCGGGCCCGACGGCTTCCGCGAACCGTCCGCGTTCATCCCGCTGTGCGAGGAGGAAGGGCTGATCGTCGCGCTCGGCCGCTGGGTGCTGGTCGAGGCCTGCCGGCGGCAGGCGGACGCCGCACGGCTCGCCGGCGGGCCCTGCCGCGTCGCGGTCAACGTGTCGGCGCGCCAGCTGGTGCACCCCGACTTCGTCGCCGAGGTGGGCGCGGCGCTGCAGGCGACGGGTGCCGTGCCGCAACTGATCGAGATCGAGCTGACCGAGAGTTCGCTGATGGCCGAGCCGCGGCGCGCGGCGCAGGTGATGGCCGAGCTGAAGGCGCTGGGCGTGGTGCTGTCGATCGACGACTTCGGCACCGGCTATTCCAGCCTCGGCTACCTGCAGCGCCTGCCGGTCGACAAGCTGAAGATCGACCGCTCGTTCGTGCACAGCGTGTGCGACGGCGGCAGCGATGCCAAGATCTGCGCCAGCATCCTCAGCCTCGCCCACAGCCTCGGCCTCGGCGTGATCGCCGAAGGCGTCGAGAACGAGGCGCAGCGGCGCTGGCTGGCCGCGCACGGCTGCGACGAGGTGCAGGGCTTCCTGTTCTCGCGCCCGCAGCGATTGCCGCACGCCGAACCGTCGCCGGGCGAAATCCGCCGCGCCTGACCGGCGCCGGCCACGGGCCCGAAGCCCGCGTTCGACGCGGCCGCGGCGCGTGCGGAGCCCGCGGCCGCGGTGCCGCGGATGCCGGCGCGCCGGCGCCCGGCGGGCGTGACATCCGGCGGTTGCGCGTTCCCGCACCCACGCGCACGATGCCGCCCCGCTCCCCTGGGTTCAGCGCATTCGCCGCCGCCCACGCGCGTTCCGCTCGGGCGGTTTACGTTTTATATACCCATAAGTACACTAAAACATTCGCCGCCGCGCCCGTGGCCCGGATACGGCCTGCGGCGGACGGAAGGTCAGCCACCACCGGTGCGGTTGCGCGCGTGCGCCGGGAATTCCCAGCCGCCGAAGCCGCGATCGACCACCTTCGCGGCGAGGAAGTTGAACGAGGCGCCGGCCTGCTCGAAGAACATCCAGAACATCACGTTGGCGGTGAACAGGATCAGCAGCGCGAT